>NZ_JBQTGH010000008.1:0-267760 GCF_052400625.1 Thermophagus sp. OGC60D27 | reverse complement strand
TCTCTTTTTTCTTGTCTGTCATAAACTGCAATATTAAGATTTATTAGTTTATGGACAGAGTTTATTTTACACTCTCGTTATTTTCGACCGTCTCATTTTCTCAGGCTCAGTTTGGAATTAAGGCTGGGGTGAATATTTCAAACTATGGTGGTGACGATGGGGATGGAATGGATTCTCGTTTAGTTCCTTTGTTTGGGGGATTTGCAAGGTTTAATTTGTCTGATAATATGTCATTCCAACCCGAGCTTTTGTATTCCATGAAAGGCGCAAAGGGATCAGGTGAAGTTGAGGGAATAAATGTTGATGTAACGGAAAAATTGAGTTATATTGATGTTCCCTTGATGTTAAAATTCTATGTGTCAGAAGGGTTTAATTTTCAGGCTGGTCCACAATTAAGTTTTTTGTTGTCTGCAGAAGGTGAGTTTAAAGGAGGAGGCGTTTCTGTTACTGAGGATTATAAAGAATATATGAAGTCTGTTGATTTTGGCTTAAACCTCGGTGCCGGATATGAATTTGATTTTGGCTTTGGAATTGATTTTAGATACAATATGGGATTAACAAATATTGTTGATGATGGTGGCGGAGAGATTAAAAATAGAGCTTTTCAAATAGGCGTTAGTTACGCTTTTTAGTTAAGTGATAAGTAAATATTAAGATATATAAAAGGTTATCTCGGGTTAGAGATGACCTTTTTTAGTGTTTTTGAAATTACCTAGAGATTATTCAGGCTAATAGTGGGATATTCAGGTTGCTTCTTATTAATTTCTATCAGTTTGAGTCTTGCTAGAGGTGGGGGTGATATTTGCTTGTATTGGGAATTCACTTCTTTTCAATAGCAGATGAGTTTATCGAACAGTTAGTTTTTTATTGGGGATATATTGTTTTAATTCTTTAATACGGACCGGACTGATTCTCGAGAGGGATATGTCTTGATGTAGTAAGAATTATTTAGAATTAAGATAAATAAGATGATGATTTTTTTATATATAAAAAATAATAGGTTATTAAAGTAAGGGTTTGGAAGGTTTGTCAAAAAATCATTATGTTTTTTATTATATTGATTAGGTGAAAAGAAAAAAGTTACTTATTTTGTCTTTCGAAATAAAGAATTATTTGTTTTTTGATTTGACCTTAGCATTTATGAATGAAATGTTTTTTTGTTTTATTTGGTTTGTGTAAGTGGTAGATAAAAAAAAATAAACGTGCTGGGGTTGATGTTTGTGAGCCCATTTTTATGGCGCTGGCGTCAAAGAAGGTGTTGGTTTTAAGTTTTAATTAAAGTGCAATATAATAGGTGATAATCACGTCAGGCATGAGAATGGAATGGTTTATGAAAAGTTTGAATCGAAAAAATGTGAGGAGAAAAGGTGTGCTTTGTTTTTCTCTCTTTGGTAATAGATAATTGATTCTATAGTTCGTTAAAGATGCTGGAAAATAAAAAAATAAGTTCAATATAATGCTTTGTTGTTTTTTATAAAATCATTAATTATGAAAAAAGTAATTTCTATTTTTGCAGTACTGCTGTTATTTGTTTCTACATCTGGATTTTCTCAAGTAATTTATGGAGTAAAGTCTGGATTGAATTTTGCAAATTATGGCGGTGATGATGGAGATGGTATGGATTCCCGAGTTGCTCCTATGTTAGGAGTCTTTCTAAATGTTGATTTAGGAAATTCGTTATTATTTCAACCTGAACTTCTTTTTTCTATGAAAGGTGCAAAGGAGTCAGAAGGTGATTTGAATTATACTGATAAATTGAACTATTTGGATTTGCCAATGATGTTAAAATATTATATTTCAGAAGGATTTAATGTTCAGGCTGGTCCGCAATTAAGTTTTTTATTGTCAGCTAAGGCTGAATATGAAGAAGACGGGTCTTCATATACTGAAGATGTCAAAGATTATGTTAAAACTCTTGACTTTGGCTTTAACTTAGGTGCTGGTTATGATTTTGATTTTGGGTTAGGAATAGATTTTAGGTATAATTTAGGATTATCTAATATTGTTGATGAAGATGATTTTGTTGAGGGTGATTTGAAAAATAGAGTTTTTCAAATAGGAGTAAATTACAAATTTTAGATTTTGTTAATTGAAAAATATTTTTTTGAAAGTAGGGCTGTTCTTCAAAAAAGGGCAGCCCTAAATTGTGTTTCTATAAATAGTTAAGTCATTGTTAGATATTAAGAGGAAGAGATTCCTTTGTAACAATCGGTGGAAGTTTTTTATAATTTGGATGGCAATATCGGGATGATCTCTCCTCTCAAATTATTGTAGAAACGTTGGTCGTTTTTGTCTTGTGCAAATTTTATTTGGCTAATTGGTGAAGTAGCCCGTTCTTTACACCTTAGGGCTAGCCTTTATTATAAAATTAGGTATATAAAATGGGTGTTGTGTGGTGAACCTAGAATAGGGAACCATTATTTGTTAATGGGAAAACTTTTCCCTCGGAAATGGGAATTGTCTTCTCTAATAAACAGGCAAATATTTCCCTGGCAAATCATATTTTATAAAAAAGGTTTAATCTATTTGGGAAATAAAATCTTTGCGAATCTTTGCGAACATTTAATTGCTTATGGGATAAAAGCCAATCATCATTCAATAGCTTCTTATTCTCTTATCAATTCAAATAGGTTGTTATTTAAGGAGAATAATTTTTTAGCCGTTTTTTTGGGCGTTTGTAGAGTTATAGTGCCTTGAGGCGAAAATACTACAATGGTCCAGTTTGCTTCCTGAAAAAGGTCGGATAATGGTTTCAGATTAGTCGTGACAGAAAAACGTGAATGGTTGCCCTTTTTTGATTTTTTGATAAATAACCTATTAAAATTTTCATGGATAACAAATCTTTCTGTGGGGGAAATAATGGCGATGCTATCAGTCTGTTTTACCGGGGTCAGGCTGGTAACGGTATAATTCAGCGTAACCGAATCATTATCCAGAATAAATTTTTTAACTCGGAAGGTCAGGTCCAATTCCATCGTTTGGGAGGTAGATCCTTTGAAAGAAAGTGGCTTAATGAAATATTGACTCCCATTGTTTCCAATATAAAATGAGGTATAAAGATTTTTCCTGCCCGAATAGCGATATGTCGAGCAGGAGAGTAGTGTCAGAACAAAAAAGAATGAGATGAAGTTTTTTATTATGTAAGGTTTAAGTGTTTTGTCGCCCATTGGTGTAAAATTTTGTAATATATTGGTTCCCTAATCATACTCCAAATATAGAGATTGGTCTGGGAGTCTCGTATTAACCGAGTTTATAACAGTCTCTTTTCCGAAAAATGGAAGCAAACATCGACAGCTAAATGTCCATCGACACGGTTATTTGGATTGAAACAGTTCTTTTGCGTAAAAATACCTAATTTTTTTATCTTTTTGTGTGAAAAATAGATGCCTGCTGAATTGCATTAAAAGGTATTTAATTGTGTATAAAACGTTTGGAAAGTTTTTTAAGAGTAAAAAGAGAATCTGCAACCACTTTTTCTTGGGTTAAGCCCGATAAAAAAAATAGATTAGAATTTCCTGTTTGAATGGCATATTTCATGGCAATAGCGTTTTCTACTTTATAAGTGATCAGGAAACTCGAGTCGTTGGCTTGTTTCATTATAATGGATGAATCTGCCCAGGCGTATGAATAATCCATTATTTTCTGTAACGAGGTGTTAAAAGGCATGCCGATAAACAGCGAATATTGGGGGTGTTGAATGTTTCGGTACAGGGGAATCTCTGAAAAAGGACCGTTGAATAATGAGTCGTAGAATTCAATTGTAGAAGGTGTAATGTCGCGAATGATCTCTTTTTGTTGTAGTTGAAAAGAAATTCCGTTGAATAGTTGAATTTGATCGCTTTTTGATTGTGAGCACCCACAAAGAAATATAATTGAAAGAAAGAGGAATGTACTTCTCATTATACATGGCTTAGCAAAACTGCCCGATTCACTGTTATAGGATTCGGGCAGTTGTTTTGTAAAATTATTCTCCTGTTACAATAGTTTCATAGGTAACAATAATACCCAAGATACTAGTTGATTTGAGATCAACAGTAGAAATTTTTGTAATCCCTCCATTTTCAGCAGCCTTTTGGATGCTGGCGTCCTGATCGAAGAATAATACCCCCAAGTAACCTGTAGCAGTAGCAGTTCCTACTTTGCTACCTACGCTGTTAGAAGTCGCATTCACCGGCAATACGAGGGAACAACTTGCCATCATGGCCATTACACCAAGAACGGCAAAGATTTTAGAAACTTTTTTAAACATAATGTTGAGATTTGTAATTTTTCCTACTCGTAAGGCTTTTCGGAATACGCCCCGTTTTTTTAAGTGATTGCAGGCCTCCACTATGATTGTTCTTTTTTAAGAAATGCGAAGATAAAAACTTTAAATTAATTTTTTTGAAATAAATTGTAAATTGTTTGAGTCGTACTAAGTTGATTTTTTTATTAATGTACAATAATTGTTGTGTAAATTGTATTCATATATTGTACATAATACTTCGTGAGGTATATAAATTTTTTTGAACAAAGTAAAAATAAGTATTTGTCTCCATTTTGTGAGAGGGTGATGTTCAGTTGTTTGTTAAAGATAGTGTATCGTTTTTTGTCGTTAAAAGGTTTTTTAGTTAGAAGAATATTTTTGTCTGGAAAGTTGTTTAAAAATCGATTTTTAACTGTTTGTCAGTCAATTTAAAAGATAAGCGGTGTAATGGTGAAACGCCAAATTGTTCAATGGCCTGTCGGTGTTTTCTGGTGGGGTATCCTTTGTTTTGATCCCATGCGTAACAAGGGTATTCGTTGTGTTTTGTTTTCATCCATTCGTCACGGTGTGTCTTAGCCAACACACTGGCGGCAGCAATACATTGGTAGATGGCGTCACCTTTGACGATGCACTGATGTTTGAGGTCTTTGAAAGGATGAAAGCGGTTTCCATCAATCAATATCGAGAGCGGAAGTGGGTTAAGTTGTTCAATGGCCAAATGCATGGCCCGAATGGATGCATTAAGGATATTAATCCGGTCAATTTCGTGGTTATCCACCATTGCTACGGCCCAGGCTAGGGCTTCTTTTTCGATGATCCCTCGCAGTAGGTCCCGTTTTTTTTCAGACAGCTGCTTGGAATCGTTCAATAGCGGATGGTTGAAGTTTTCAGGTAAAATAACAGCAGCTGCCACTACGGGTCCGGCCAGACAACCACGTCCTGCCTCATCGCAGCCTGCTACCATTGGACCGGCGGGAAGGAGTCCTCGGGATTTTTCTTTTTTTTTATGGTTATTCTTGTGGACCATTGCTTGTGGCTCAGGTTTTTATGTTTAGGATTGGTGGGGCGGATATTATCTTTCTAATGATCGGATCGTAAATCGGAATAACAGCTGATCTGTCTAAAGGTTTTAAAATCTGTCTATTGCTTATTTAGACCCTATGTATTTTATTTACTGTCAAATTATTCGTTGGTTAGTATTCGTTCTGATAAATAACTTCCAATACTGTTTGTCCAACTGCTTTGAGGGTAGTTGGGTCGATCACATCCATGTTGTCATTGTGGGTGTGCCAGTAGTTGCCAAAAGAGGTGTTACTGGCCGGATCGTATTGGATGATATCAACGGTTTGAATACCGGTAAGTTTGTTTACATAGACGTGGTCGTCTGTAATATAACCACCTTTATTGAATATGAAGAAATTGCTGTAGCCTATTTTTGCTGCGGTGTTCCAAATATGATCCACTAATCGGGGTGCCCATTGCAGGGAGTATTGTTCTTGATAAAAGCGAGCGTTTTTTGCTCCCACCATATCGAGTAAAATGCCGTATCGGGCATAGTAGTTCTTTTTGTGTCGGTTTTTTCCCCAGTACTGGCTACCCAGGCACCAGGTATCTTTCTTGTAGGGCAGATTTCTGTGGTCAGGCATTCCATAATCTTCGGCATCAAAAAAGATGATATCTACTCCCGGGTGAGTAGGGTTGTTGTTCAGATGCCTTGCAATTTCCATCAACACACCAACGCCACTGGCACCGTCGTTGGCACCGTCGATAGGGGTGTTTCGTTTGGCCGGGTCGGGATCATGGTCGGCGAAGGGGCGCGTGTCCCAATGGGCAAATAGTAGTATTCTGTCATTCTTTTCCGGTTGGAATTGTGCAATGATGTTTTTGATGTGCAGTATTGTATTGTCGAAAGCGGTAACCTTTCCCTCCTGGACCTCTACCTGAGCCCCAAAACCTTTCATTTTTTCGGATAGCCATCGGGCACAGGCCTCATGCGCTTGGGTGTTGGGTACACGAGGGCCAAAATTCACCTGTTTTTGGACATAATGGTAGGCCGAGTCGGCATTAAAATGAGGGGTGGATAAAGGTGACAAGGCCTCTTTTGTTTTTGTGCCGGCCTGACGGGATGGCTGTTGCCCACACCCGGCCCCCATTGTAATAAAGGCCACTGCTGTTATTAATAAGGGGGCTCTTAAAAGCTGGTTGATGGTTTTTTTCATCAGTATAAAATTGGTTAATCCATTGGTCTGATGGAACTCGCATGACCATTAGTTTACACCTGTTCTTGTTGTGACAATCTCACATTGTCATGCTCGTTTCACAGGGAAATGTCGGTTATTTGTTGTTTTAATTAAAGATATATGAAACCTCGTTTCTATACCGATACGGACGAAACGGGGCCAGTGAAAAACGATCTGTACAAATTTGAGCCATATTTAATTCTTTATTTCCCATTCTGCGCCGTCTTTACCGTCGCGTACTTCAATGCCCAGATTTTTCAGGCTGTCTCTGATTCTGTCTGCCGTTGCAAAGTCTTTTGCCATTTTGGCCTGTTGTCGAACATTTAGAAGAAGTTCCATGACGTTGTTCAATATTTCCGAATGGCTGTCACCATCTTTGGTTTCAGCTTTAAGTCCCAGAATTTCTCCAGAAAAGAGGTGCATGGAATTGCGGAAAGTTTCTAAATCATCCGCTGTCAATGATTCTTTTCCTGCCAGGGCGCCGCTGATAACTTTGACTCCTTCAAAAAGATGAGCAATAAGTACAGGGCTGTTAAGATCATCATTCAGAGCTTCGTAACATTTATCTTTAAACCGATCGACATTAACAGTGGATTGTTCGGCCGGTTTCATTTTTGTCATCTGCTGCAAGGCGTCCATTAATCGGTTCAGTCCTTTTTCTGCGGCCAGTAATGCTTCGTTGGAGAAGTCTACCGTACTTCTGTAATGCGCCTGAAGGATGAAAAAACGAATGGTCATGGGCGACCAGGCTTTTGTGAGCATTGAATGGTTGCCAGTGAAGAACTCTTCCAGTGTGATGAAGTTGCCCAGCGATTTACCCATTTTCTGGCCGTTGATGGTGATCATGTTGTTGTGCATCCAGTATCGGGCCGGGGCTTTGCCTTTGGCAGCCATAGACTGGGCTATTTCGCATTCATGATGAGGGAACAGCAGATCCATACCACCGCCGTGGATGTCGAACTGGTTGCCCAGATACTTGGTACTCATGGCTGTACATTCCAGATGCCATCCTGGAAAACCTTCGCTGTAGGGGGAGGGCCAACGCATGATATGTGTAGGACTAGCCTTTTTCCAAAGGGCGAAATCAAAACTATTATGTTTCTCAGTTTGTCCTTCCAGTTCTCTTGTGGTGCTCAGCAATTCGTCCAATACACGTCCTGACAAAATACCGTATTTGTGGTCTTTGCCGTATTTTTCTACATCAAAGTAGACCGATCCGTTGGTTTCATAAGCATATCCTTTTTCAAGGATCTCTTTTACAATTTGGAGTTGTTCGATGATATGCCCCGAAGCTCTGGGTTCAATGCTTGGTCGTTTCACATTGAGCGCGTCCATAAATTGGTGGTATCGGTCTGAGTAGTATTGAGCTACTTCCATAGGCTCGAGCTGTTCTACCCGTGCCTTTTGGGCGATCTTATCTTCCCCCTCGTCCGCGTCGTTTTCCAGATGGCCTACATCGGTAATGTTTCGTACATATCTAACTTTATACCCCAGATGGGTCAAGTATCTGAACAATAAATCAAACGTAATGGCGGGGCGGGCATGTCCCAAGTGGGGATCACCGTATACCGTCGGACCACATACGTAAAGGCCTACATGTGGCGGTTTGATGGGTTCAAAAGTTTCTTTTTTGCGTGTTAAAGTGTTGTAAAGTGTCAGGTTGTTTCTCATTCCTGCAAAATCATTTTCTGCCATCTGTTATTCTTCTGATTTTCTATTAATAATTATAGAAATGCAATTCATTTGGTCTATGAGAGGGCTAAGTTATAAAATTATCAGCACCTGTTAAATTACTTCGACTCGAAGTAATTTCTAATTTCTTGTTTTCAACGTGTTGGGGGTTAGCTTGTTCCTTCAGCTTGGATTTCGAGTGAAATGGGCCGAAAAAATTAAGACTTGATGTACTCGTGCTGAATTAATTTATCGGATAAGTCGAATACCGTCTTTTTCCATATTGATTTTTTTTTGCTTGTAAAGAGAACCTGCCGCCTTTTTAAAAGCTTTTTTGCTCATTTTTAATACTAACTTAATTTCTTGCGGGCTGGAATGATCAGTAACAGGCAAGAAGCCACTGTTTTGCTCGAGTTTGTGTAATAATTGCCTGGCATTTTCTTCGATGGCATTGATCCCTATGGCTGAAAGCGAGAGGTCAATTTTATCGTCTTCCCGAATGCGTTTAATATAACCGGTTATTCTCTGTCCGGTGTTGAGCGCTTCGTTTATTTCATCATTGTAGATGAGTCCGGAATGTGTCTGATTGATGATGGCTTTAACCCCCAAGTTGGTAGAGCCAATGATGAGGAGGTCCACCTTTTCACCCGGTTGGAATTGCGGCGAAACATTATCAAGAAATTTATCAATTTTGGCCGATGCAACAATTCGTTTGGTAGCATCATCCAAGTATGTGTAAACGAGGTAGCTATGGCCTTCCTGCATCTTTTGCTTTTGTTCTCTGAAGGGGACCAATAAATCTTTTTGAAGCCCCCAGTCCAGAAATGCTCCTACGGGTGTTACAGCCACCACTTTAAGAAATGCAAAGCGGTCAATCATCACTTTGGGCGTTTCGGTAGTCGCTACTAAGCGGTCGTCAGAATCGAGATAGATGAAAACTTTCTGAGTGGTGCCGGGTTTAATTCCCGAATGCGTATAACGTTTGGGAAGTAATATTTTTCCGAGATTTCCTCCGTCCAAAAAAGCACCAAATTGCGATATTTCGGTGACGGTGAGTTGATTGATTTTTCCTATCTGCACCATGAATTGTTATTAAAAGAAGAGTTTAGGAGTATGATATACCCTCTGCCGTTTGTGATTTCTTTAAAACAACAAAATTAATCAATTGTGAGGGAATCATAGTGTTTCTGTTGAATGTATTTTCCTTTGGGACCATATGTTTATTTCTGGTATTTATGCTGGGTAAAAGTTGTGGCTTGCAATGTATTAAAAGCTAGATGGTTGTATGGTTGTGATTGACGCGGAGAGGAAGAATGAAGGAGCATCTATTTAAAAACTTCAAATCTAGCGAACTGTTATAACAAAGTATCCTTAGAAAAGTAATAACTTTGCCTTTTGCAATTATCAAAAATAAGGAATTATGTCAGCTGCATATGAGAGGCCTAAAAAGGTCACCACTCATGTTTTGAGTGAAATGAAAATGAAAGGTGAAAAAATATCGATGCTCACAGCCTACGATTATTCTTTGGCACACATTCTTGATCAGGCGGGTATCGATGTGATATTGGTGGGTGATTCGGCATCTAATGTAATGGCCGGATGGGAAACCACCTTACCCATTACGCTTGATCAAATGATTTATCATGGAGCCTCAGTCGTAAGAGGCGTGAAAACGGCTTTGGTTGTGGTAGATATGCCTTTCGGATCTTATCAGGGCAATAGTATTGAAGCCCTCCAGTCGGCCATTCGGATCATGAAAGAAACGGCGGCTGATGCTGTAAAAATGGAAGGAGGTGCCGAGGTCATTGAATCGGTTAAGAGAATCATCTCTGCAGGAATACCGGTAATGGGGCATTTGGGATTAACCCCTCAATCTATTCATAAATTTGGAACCTATTCGGTGCGTGCCCGTCAGGAGGAAGAAGCCAATAAGCTTATTGAGGATGCACATCTATTGGAAGAAGCCGGATGTTTTGGGCTCGTTTTGGAGAAAATTCCGGCATCCTTGGCCGCGCGGGTGGCCAAAGAGCTCAAAATACCGGTAATAGGTATTGGTGCCGGGAATCAGGTGGATGGACAGGTGCTGGTCGTGCATGATATGCTGGGAATAAATCAATCTTTTTCCCCCAGATTTTTGAGGCGGTATCATAATCTTTTTGCTGAAATATCTGGGGCCGTCCAGAATTACATCGACGATGTTAAGTCGGGAGATTTTCCCAATGAGCGAGAACAATATTAGGATTAGGGGGGCGTTAGAATGTTTGGCCAATCGGTGATTAGGTCTTAATCGTTAAAATTTAACCACAGTTATCCTAAATCTATCTATCTTGTATCTAGATTGCAAACATCAAGATATTAGGCATCTTTCAGAGCAAAAGTGTTGAATAAAACAAAAAAGAAATATGGAATTGGAAATATTGTATGAAGACAATCATTTGATAGCAGTAAATAAAAGCAACTCGGACCTTGTGCAGGGTGATGAAAGTGGAGATGAACCGTTGAATGATAAAGTAAAAGCCTACCTAAAGAAAAAGTATAACAAGCCCGGAGATGTGTTTCTGGGAGTTGTGCACCGTATTGATCGTCCGGTCAGTGGCGTAGTGCTGTTTGCGAAAACCAGCAAAGCCTTGAGCCGGATGAATAAAATGTTTCAGGAAAAGGAAGTCAAAAAGGTTTATTGGGCAATAGTTAAAAACCTACCCCCGGAGGAAGAAGGAGAGTTGAGACATTATATCTTAAAAGACAGCAATAAAAACAAATCTTATTCACTTCATAAGAAACGGCCGGGAGCCAAGGAGGGTGTGCTGTTTTACCGGTTGGTTTCCAGTTCGGCCAATTATCATTTGTTGGAAGTGGATTTGAAAACCGGACGGCATCATCAGATTCGCAGTCAGTTGGCCAAAATTGGTTCCCCTATAAAAGGCGACTTGAAGTATGGTTTTCCGCGTTCCAACCCTAATGGAGGGATTTCTCTTCATTCGCGAAGACTGGAATTTGTGCATCCCGTGAAAAAAGAACCTGTTGTCATTGAGGCTCCAGTGCCGGGGAATGAAACATTGTGGACTGCGTTTGAAAATGTTGTAATAGACTAGCATTCTTAAAAGAAGAATTTTTGAATAGCTTTCATATCGAAACAATAGTTTTGTTACTTCAATCTTTACCCTCACCCCTTTCCTATTAAATTCTGCCTTTCTGACAAACAGGCTTGGATTTGTCTGTTCTCCCCAATATGTGGAGGAGTAAGTACTCCTTCAATCATGTTGCTTCTGGTCTTAGATTATCATTCTAAATTTTACATTCTAATGAAGAAACGAGTTGTGAATTATATTACCGAAGAACTGATTCGGGAGCAGATAAAATATGTCTTTGGCGTAACGGGGAAAACCATTGCTCCATTATTAGACGCTTTCCTCGACTATGAAGAAATTGAATATATTGCGGCCAGACACGAGAACGGAGCCGCTTTGATGGCTTACGGTTATGCACAGGAAAGTCGTAAGATCGGGGTATGTTGTGGTTCTACGGGGGGCGGTTCTACCAATCTGGCTACCGGTGTGGCCTCTGCCTATATGAATTCCGTCCCATTGTTAGTTATTACCGGACAAATTCCTACTGACGAATATGGGAAGGGGGCTTTTCAGGAATCTACCGGCTTGGGCCAAACCATTGATACTGTTGAATTTTTTAAGCCAATCACTAAAGAGAGTTTTTCGCTGATTAATCCTGCCAAAGCGTTGGAAACCATAAGACATGCGATTAGATGTGCTACCACAGGAAGAATGGGGCCCGTTCATGTTAATATCCCATTCGATATCCAGTCGGCACTTATAGAATATGACCAACCAACAGAATTACTGGATAAAACTGTTGGGGGTTCTTATCCCGAGTTGTCAGGATTAAATGATGCTGTCAATCTTATAAAAATGGCACAAAGACCTGTGTTTCTGGTGGGATGGGGAGGTGTTTTTTCCGGGGCCGGTGGTCTGATCGCAAATATTGCGGAACGTTTTGATATCCCGGTTGCAACGACCATACAGGGCAAGGGTGCAATGCCAACTGATCATCCTCTTTGTTTGGGGGTGGTGGGAATATGTGGTCATCCTGTGGCTGCCGACTATGTGCTTAATCGCTCTGATCTTCTGATTGCTGTAGGCACAAGCTTTGGAGAGTTCTCAACACTGGGATGGGATGATGGTTTTAGAAAGAACAAAAAAATTATCCAAATAGATATAGATAGTTTGGAGATCGGTAAAAACTACCCAGTGGAAATTGGATTGGTCGGAGATGCTAAGTTGATAATGGAGCAAATGATACCTGCGCTCCAAAGAAATGATGTAATGCCCAAAACATCAGGAAAGGACGTGATGGAAAGAATTTGTCGCGTGGGACGAGTAATAGAGCCTGAAAAAATGAATAACTGTGATGCGCCTGTAAAGCCTCAGCGATTACTTGGGTTGATCGGAGAGTTGTCCCCTGTGAATACTTATTTCCTGGCTGATTCTAGCTCCCATTGGGCTTGGGCGATGCATTATTTATCGATTGGGAAAGAGGGAGGGTTTTTCCCCACTTTAAGTTTGGGAGCTATGGGTGCCTCCATTGGTTCTGCAATAGGCGTAAAATTGAGCAACCCTGATCATCCTGTAGTCTGTATCTGTGGGGATGGTTCTTTTTTAATGGGTGGAAATGAGGTGGCTACCGCAGCCCAATACAATATTCCAGTGATATGGATCGTTTTTAATGATGCACGCTATGGAATGCCTGAATTATCTGTTAAAAAAATGTATAACCGAACTATTGGGGTCCGTTTGAAAAAAAGCGATTTTTCACTAATTGCACAGGGATACGGAGCCGTAGGATTAAAAATTGATCATCCCAATCAGATCGAAGAAGTTTTGGGCATGGCTTTTGCCGCTGAGACACCGGTGGTTATAGATGTTCGTATTGATCCGGATGAAGTACCTCCCATAGGGCAACGTAAGCTTTCAACGTAATCATTAATCGAAAAGAAATTTTGATCATGAAAAATTTTGATAATGCCGATATCATCACAAGCGTTGCCTATAAAAAGAAAAGAGATCATTTTCTTCCCCGCTCCGAACAAATACGGCTGAATGCCGAAATGAAAAATAAAATGGTCCGTTTTGTTTCTGAAATTGCCGATGAAAAGGTGCGGCCCCTTTCAATGAAGCTTTTCGATGAAATGATGAACGGTATGCACGGTCAGCGAGTAATTGATTTGTATAACTATCGTAAAGCAGGGAATCATGTAATGACTCTGCTGTGCAACTCCATTCCACCTGAATTGGTATATGGAATGGGAAATTTTATACCAGTGAGTGTTTGTATGGGGGCCGGGGAGGTAGAACCCTATTCAGAGGAATATATTGGGGAAAAGTGTTCCCTGCTACGTTCGATGGTTGGCTTTTTGAAAACCGGAATGTGTGTGTTTTTTAACCTTGCTGATTATGTTCTTGCTTCTGATTTATGTCCCGATGTGGCTACTGTTGCGCAAATTATCCCGAAGGTATCCGAGGACTTTGAAGTGTATTGCCTCAAAACCTCTAAAAAATACGGTGCCGTGAACGTTGATGTCCAAGCATTAAATACCTGGGTAAAATCGATTACCGGGCAAAGTGGTTTTGATCGGGAAAAACTAGTTCAATATGCCAGTTTGTTCTCGGATATTCGTAAAGAATATAAGGAGATACTCTCATTGCGCAGGTATCCCAACCCTCCTCTTGACGGTCGAAACAGCTTATGGATACAACAATTGATGCTGGTCGAAGATCCTGAAAAGCTGCTGAAGGGATTAAAAAAGCTCCGAAGCGAACTCGAAGAGAATCTTCGTAATAATATAGGATATAATTCTGATGGCCGAAAAAAAAGAGTGATGCTGATTACCCCAAGGATTATGCCTCCTTTTGGTGAAATTTTTCGGCTCATCGAAAAATGCAATGCCATATTGGTATGTGAAGAGATGGACATGGGGGTCACCAATATTAACTATGATTTTGATAGGTTCAATTCATTGATAACCAATCAAGATATCCCAATAGAAGAAGCATTGCAATACATGTTGGAAAGTGTTGATAATAATTCAAGTTCGTGTGTTAATGATTTTGATATTCAGGGTATTGTTGATAAAATTCAAGAGTACAAAGTGGATGCAGTGATTGCTTATTCCTTTACAAATTGTCCGGTAATGCATCAAAAGACTAAGAAAATTTGTAAATTGTTGAACGAGCAGGGTTTTGCAGCTTTAAACCTTCAATCCGATTATATGGAGATCTATGACGAAGGCGATTTATTTGTCAGGAAGATTTCTAACTTCTTAACAATCTAAAATCATCATATGGCAATTTCGGAGGAATTAAAAAGAGCTCAGATCAAAATCAGGTTGCTGGAGAGGGAGCTTGATCAAGTCCGACAAAAAGAGAATGAGTTTTATAGAATAATTGAAACTTTGGAAAGTCATATCTTCCGTTGCAAAAAAGATGAGAAGGGAGAAATCATACCTTTGTTTAGTGAAGGTAAAATTGCTCGAAGATACCGTATGAGGACCCATCAGGTTCAAGGAAAAACTCTTCGGGATATTATGGGTGAAAAACCATATTCCTATTTAGAACCATATTATATCCGAGCATTTGAAGGGGAAAGTGTGGAATTTCGGGGTTTTTTGTATGGGAGCCGTTATTTTTCTGTTAGAGTACTTCCTTCTCAAAGGGATGCCGCTGGGCGTGTGGTTGAAGTGGTTGGGATAACACAGGATATTACGGAAATCCATATTGCTCAGATAGAATCTAAGAGAAACAGTGAAGTGCTTAATCGAATCATTGAATATAATCCTTATAGCATTCAAATCCTTGATGCTAAAGGGCATCATATTCGTGAAAACAAAGCTTTCCTTGAACTTTTTAAAACCTTACCGGATCAAAACTGGTCCTTACTGGATGATAACCAAATTTTAGGACAGGGACTGAATGATTTGTTAATCAGAGTGAAAAATGGAGAAGTGGTAGAGACGCCACCGGTATGGTATAATGCTCATCTTACCAATAAAAAATATCCGGATCATCCTATTTGTATTGGCTCGGTAATTTTTCCTGTTTTGCTTTCATCCGGCCAACTGGAGTATATTGTTCTTATGCACGAGGATATTACTGCACGGATTATGGCGGAAGATGCTTTAAAAGCCAGTGAGCGAAGAATGAAACACCTGCTTGCTTCAAATCCTGCCGTTATATATACCTCTGAAATTACTTCTCCCTGGGATTGGACCTTTATCAGCGACAATGTATCTCATCTGACGGGGTATGATCCCAAAGATTTTCTTGAAAATAAAGGCTTGTGGACAAAAAGCATTCATCCCGATGATAGGGAACGAATTTTGAAAGAAATTCCCCTGGTTTTTGAATCCGGTTATCATGTTATGGAATATCGGTTCAGGTGCAAAAATAATAAGTATATATGGATACTGGATGAGGCTCGAATTGTTTTTGACAGTGACGGTAGTCCCTTGGAATTGATTGGATACTGGATTGATATTTCTAGTCGAAAAGAGGCCGATCATCAATTGCTTATTGCCAAAGAAAAGGCTGAAGAATCGGACCGACTTAAGTCGGCTTTTCTTGCCAATATGAGCCATGAAATACGAACCCCCATGAATGGCATTATGGGATTTGCAGACTTGCTCAAAGACCCGCTGCTTTCGGATGACGAAAGAAATGAATATATCGAGATTATCCGCCGAAGCGGCAATCGGCTTTTAAATATCATTAATGACCTTATCAATATCTCAAAGATTGAATCGGGTCAAATGGGAGTGAATATTTCTGAGACGAACATTAATGTACAACTTGATTTTTTGTTTAGCTTCTTCGAAACCGAGACCAAACAGAAAAATATTAATCTCTCCCTAGTGAAGCCGCTCAGCGATATTCAATCGATTGTTAAGACCGACAAGGAAAAGGTTTATGCAATATTGACCAATCTGATAAAAAATGCCATCAAATTTACCGACCAAGGAACTATAGAGTTTGGCTATACCCCTAAAGAAGAGTGTATAGAATTCTTCGTTCGTGATACAGGAATAGGTATCAGTCCTGAAAATCAACAGTCCATATTGGAACGCTTTATTCAGGTCGATAGCACTTTCTCTGCCAGTCATGAAGGGGCAGGGCTTGGTCTTTCTATTTGTAAAGCCTATGTCGAATTGTTGGGAGGTAAATTATGGGTGGAATCGGAAATATCCAAAGGTTCTACTTTCTTCTTTACTGTTCCTTATAATACGTCTTCTTTTATTCATTGATATTTTAATTGTGGTATTGGGAAAATAACTCAAAGTATGAAGTTGGCAAAATGGTGAAATGTTTTGGTCAACAGGGTTTTATGTTTTGCAAATAAAAAATACCAAAAATGGGGTAGGGTAATTTGACTCTTGTGCGGTATTCAATTATAAAGACAACGCAAAAACAAATTAAAAAATTTGAGTTATGAAAAAGTTATTGTTTAGTTTGGCTTTTGGAACCGCCATTATGTTTGTATCATGTGAAAATGAAGAAGTTATTCCTGCTTCTGATTTTGCCACAGCCAATTTTAATGTAACGACAGAGTCTGTTGTTACTACCGATGCTGCAATTGAAGATGTTGTAGAGGCTGCCGATTATGAGGTGGAACTATACACTGGCACAGTGGTTATGTTGGAGGATTTGAGTGTCGCGTCTCAGACCAACGATCAGCTTAAATCCGCCTCAAGCGAAAGATTTCGTGACCGCTATCGGTTAGGACGGCCCGATGTTACAGTGGAATGGACTGAAGGAGACTATCCTCGCACCGTTACCCTGGATTATGGAGAAGAGACTGAATTAGCGAATGGTAGAATCATCAGTGGCGTCATTGAAATTGAGATTTCTGCACCTCTATTCCAGGAAGGAGCTGTCAGAACTGTATCTTTTATTGATTTTTCGGTTGATTCACTGATTATTAATGGCACCATTGAAAAAACAATTGTTAGCGTAACCGACGAAAGAGAAGTAAGTATTGTTCGTGATCTTATTGTTGCGCTCCCTGACGGGACCGAGGTTGAGTGTTACGCAGAAATTACCCGTACCTGGGAAGAAGGTCTGGGAACGCAATTCTATCACGGAGATGATGTTATTGGAATAAATGGCTTTGCCACTTGTACCGATTCTGATGGAAATGAGTACCGAAGGGAGATTACAGAGAAACTTCAGAAGCAGGGCGGATGTCGATTCCTGGTCAGCGGAGAAGTGACTTTTTCTAATAATGGTGAAGTATTCGGGACCGTTAATTATGGCGACGGAACTTGTGATAATGTGGGCGAGTATACAACCGCCGACGGAACTAAGGAATTTACCATCGGGAAGCGTATTCGAAAACGCATAAATCAAAACCAATCCGGGGAGTAAGTGATCCGGTAAAAATGAATCAGAGGGCGTCTTGAAAGACTAATTTCGTGCTGTGGGCTTTTGATAAAGTAGAAAGATAATAAGCGACCCAGGGTATGACAGGATTTTTAGACACCCTCTGACTTTTTAATATCTTTGTTCTATCGATAAAGTTGTTTTCCGGTGACAAAAGAGTTTTTTAAATCTTTCTTTGATGACCATTTCGATCCCCTTCGAAATTATCTTTATTACCGTTCAGGGGATAAAGATCTTGCGACGGATATTGTACAGGAATGCTTTTTGAAACTTTGGGAAAAACAGCCCGTTGGTGACACGGTCACGCTCAGAAGGCTACTTTATAAAATGGGTCATGACTTATTTATCTCTCATTACAGGCATTCAAAAATTGAAAAAGAGTTCGCCTTTAAACAGAATTATTCCATTGAACCATCCCTCTCACCGGAGGAGGAATTAAACTATTCAGAACTGGAAAAAAAATATGGCGAGGCTTTGAGTCAAATGCCGGAAAACTATAGAGTGGTGTTTTTGATGCGTCGTACCGATGAGTTAAAGAACCGGGAGATTGCCGATCGGTTGGGATTAAGTGTGAAAGCAGTGGAAAAGAGAATGAACAAGGCTTTGCGTTTTTTAAAAAAGGCTTTGGAATACGAGGAATAATGATATGATTCGAAATCGATAACAATGACAGTAAAAAAGAACATTAATAACGAGGAAATGTGGCCTGGTAAATTGCCCGACTTGGATCTGTCGTACCGAAAATCGAAGGAAGATGTTTGGAGGGAATTATCCCATGCTATTGATTCGAAACAAACGATTTCTCCAGAAATTAACCTTTTTGCCAGGATGTGGCGTCCTATAGCTGCTTCCGTAATTATATTGTTAGGAATGACTCTGTTTGGGCGATTCTATACAAAGGAAATTACAAGCGATGTTGGACAGCACATTACGGCTGTTTTGCCCGATGGATCGAAAATGATACTCAATGCCGGATCTGGTGTGAGCTATCACCCCTTCTGGTGGAGATTCGACAGAAAAGTTGAATTGCAAGGGGAAGCTTTTTTTGAGGTAAAAAAAGGAAAACGATTTGATGTGGTTTCGAGAAATGGTATTACCACCGTTCTGGGAACCAGTTTTAATATTTATGCCAGAAACGATCATTATCAGGTAACTTGTTATACTGGCAAGGTAAGGGTCATCTCTTTAGTTAACGGTCATGCATTGAATATTATCCCGGGCGAGCAGGCCAGTCTCAATAGTGACGGATCATTTCGTTTGGCGAAATTGAAAGATTCGGAGGAGCCGGTTTCTTGGATGAACAATATGTTTGTTTTTACGGGTACCCCATTGCATCTGGTTTTTGAGGAAATTGAACGCCAATATGCCGTAAAGATTGGATTTGACCCAGGGATTGAATACCTTTACACTGGGAATTTTACTCGTAACCAACCCGTTGAGCAGGTGTTGCAAATGGTTTGCCGCCCCTACGGTCTTGATTTTGAGAAAACCCCTAAGGGATACTTGATTGAAAAAAAATAATTGTGGCTAAGAAAACAGGCTTTTTACTTGTTTTTCTTTTATTCTTTTCTAGTCTGCTTTATGGGCAAACATATGAATTGAGAGTGACGGATCGACCACTCAACAAAGTGCTGGTTGATCTTCGTGGTCGTTATGGCCTTCATTTTTCTTTCGATGATCTATTACTTTCCAATTATCAGATTAACATAAATGCAACTTTTAATTCTCCTTCCCAACTTCTGGATGCATTGCTGAACCGGTTTCCCTTGGGATGGGAAAAAATGGGTGAAGTTTATGTCATATTCCCCGAGAAGCGGATTTCTCAATCACGCGAATATCTAATTAAAGGACAGGTTCTTGAAAAAGGTAGTTCGGAGCCTTTACCTTTTTCGCATGTTCTTATTGATGGTCATCCACTGGTGACCGACCTAAAGGGGGCTTTTAGTTATACTGTTTTTGATGATTCTGTTTTCGAGGTCAAAGCATCTCATTTGGGGTGTTTTGTTTTAGATACGCTTTTAACCGCCGGGAAATTTCATAAAGTTTATTTGACTCCTTCTGTTTATCGATTGCAGGAAATAGTTGTGAAAGATAACTTGATCGAACGTTCGGTTCAAATAGGACAGACCTCAGGATTGATCAAACTGAATTCATACATTGCAGGCTATCTTCCCGGCAACGGCGATAACTCTGTTTTAAACTTGCTACGATTACAGCCGGGCATTACAGCAGCCGGTGAACAGCCCAATGACCTTATTATGTGGGGAAGTTATGAGGGGACCAGCCGGGTTACCTTTGATGGTATAACCATCTGGGGGCTTAAAAATTTTAATGATAATATCAGCGCCGTAAACCCTTTTATGGTTAAAAATGTAGATCTTTTTAAAGGTGGCTACGGCGCTTCCAGTGAAGATTTGGTGGGAGGCATTGTTCGTATTACCGGGAATACGGGTAATAGGGAGAACACCAAGTTTAATTTTTTTGTCAATAACCAGATTGTGAACGGTATGTTGGAGGTTCCGCTCTCTCCTACTTCAACTTTAATTATGGCGGCAAGACGCACATACAACAATCTTTTTGATGAAGAAGATGTCCCAGTTTCAAAACTCAACTCATTACAAAGCTTAAAGTATAGAATTGATGTTAATCCCGGGTATTGGTTTGGAGATTTTAATGCTAAATATTCGCTTCAAGACGACAATGGAAACTTATTCTATGTAAGTGTTATGGGGGCTTTCGATAATTTTCAATACAAGGCAGGGCAAGAGCGGCCAAGGTTTATTATTTCTCAGGAAACAGCCGATGAAAATCAACAGGGAGGAGCTTCTGTGTACTGGGGTATGAACACCGGAAATGGTGGGCGATCTCATTTTAAAGCGGCCTGGTCGGAACTTAATTCTGATTATAGGCTCAACCGATCAATCGAAAGCATACAAACCAATCGGAATTTTAACCGTATTGATATCGCTTCCACTGCACGGATACAAGAGTTTGCTGTTGATTATCATTACGAATTGCCGGGGAACCGTTTTCATCAGCCGGAATTGGGAATGGAATGGGTACGCAATGATTTGGAGCTTACGGAAGACTCTTCCGGTGTTGCATATTTTTTCCTTTCAGAAGCAGGAGACCGTTGGGTTGCATATGTTCAGGACAGGATTTTTCTGGGATCTCAACTTGAATTGACCCCCGGTTTTCGTTTTAATCATTCCTTTTTTTCCGGTACAACACATGTGGATCCAAGATTAGGGGTGGAATGGAAATTCCGGAAAGACTTTAAACTCAATGCTGCTTGGGGAAGCTACCATCAGTTCCTTATCAAAAGTTCGTTGTACGATGAAGCCGGCAATTTTCGTTATACCTGGACACTGGCCGACGGAGATGAGGTCCCGGTACTCAGCTCTCAGCACTGGGTAGGAGGTGCTTCCTGGAGTGCAGATGACCTGACCGTAAATATTGAAGGATTCTATAAATCAGTAGTGGGTTATACTCGATATGTTCGGTCTTTTAAGTCTGAAGAAGCCGTTTATGCCGGGAAAGGACGTAGTTATGGCATTGATGTATTTGTAAAGAAAGACTTTAATGGTCAAAGCTTTTGGGCTTCTTATTCGTTGAGCCGTGCAGAGGAACTATTTCCTTACTTCCCTGAACAAGATTACAGACGTGCCCCGCATGACCAGCGACATGAATTAAAACTGGCAAGCCTGATTCATCTGCTTAAAAATATACATTTTTCTGCAACCGGTATTTTTGGGTCAGGTTTTCCATTATATGCCAATTATCTGAGCAACAAATATACCGAGCCCGATTATTCGAGGATAGATCTGTCTATGGTCTATCGTTTCCCTTTTAATGATTTTAAAGGAGAAGCAGGTGTTTCTTTATTAAACGTATTAAATCATCAGAATGTAAAATATTCAAGTTTTGAGAAGATTCCTCTGGATCAGGTAAGCAGTGTTTATATCGATGCCGAAGCTGTTGAGTTTACACCTTTGGTGTTTGTGAAGATAAAGTTTTAAGTGATACATTTATGTGTGAGATACCTGCCTTTTTTTCAATATACGGGATGTTAGAGTTTTCATTTTGGGATTCAGATTAATAAATAGTTTATTTGCGCGTCCTTGATAAAAAAATGAAGGTAGCCTTTGGAAGGCAAGTCCTTCTCTCTTTATAGCTAAATTATTATGCATAGATATTTCCCCTTTTTGGCGGTTTTCATTTTTTCTTGGAGTGTTTTGGCCCAAAACGAAAAACTAAGTTTTGTCCACTATACCAATGAAGACGGACTTCCGTCTTCGTACGTTAAAAGCATTATTCAGGATGTGGATGGGTTTATGTGGTTTGCCACACGTGCTGCAGTTACTCGGTTTGATGGACAGGCATTTAAAGTTTTTCCCGCTTATAATCAAAAGGGAGATGAAGTTCGAATATTTGGTGATAAGTTTTTGCTTTCATCCGATTCAGTGCTAATTGTCAGGACAATTAATCGTGGATACTATTTTTATGATGATGAGAAAGAGTGTTTTCATCCTTATTTATTGTTGAATGAGGTGGGAACAGTAAATTCGGTAGTTCCAACAGAAGGAGGATTTTGGATTTGCCGACCTGATAAGGTTACATTTCTGGATGTTGAATCCAGAAAGGAATATAGTATAAACGAAAAATTTTCGAGCTTAAAAACTCCGGATGGGACCGTTTTTCAAGAACTTAGAGATGAGAATGGTTTTCTGGTCATATTGGCTGACAATAGAAAGGTTTATGTCCTTAATAAAAGCTTCTTGAACGTTCAAATATTTGATGTACCACCAGAGATTGGTACTGAAGAACTGAGTCTTTTTTTAATAGATTCTCAGGGGAAAATATGGTTGGGGCAATATGAATATGGGTTAACGGTTTTGGATCTTAAAAAGGGGACTTTTAATTTTTTTTCTCGTGAGCATGAAAAACCCTATCATCTCCATCATAACTTGGTGCATTGCGTTACAGAGGACCATTATGGTCGAGTATGGATAGGATGTGAATCTGGACTTGCGATCCATGATCCTCTGACCGGATTTTTAGAGTTACATGGTTTTAACCTTGATAATCCTTCTGGCCTTAACACCAATCCAATCTATGATGCATTCTGTGATGGAGAAGGGAATGTTTGGCTGGGAACCTATTTTGGAGGAATTAATTTTTGGAGTAATAGGAAGAGTTTTTTTACAACGTGGAGCCCGGGACTGGGACAAGGACAATTGAGAGGAAATGTGGTTAGTTGTTTGGCTGAAGATCGGGCCAATAATTTGTGGATAGGACTTGAAGACAATGGATTGAATAAATATAATAAAACTACCGGTGAAATTATTCACTATTCTACTGTGAGCGGCCCCTCGTTCCTTTCCTATAATAATATTCACGACTTGCTGTTTGTTGCGGATGATGAGTTGTGGATTGCATCTTATACGGGGGGAATCAATATTTTGAATACTACAAACAATAGAATTAGATACTTAAACCCGGAAAATTCTCCGGGACTTTCTTCCAATGCCATTTATGCGTTTCATCAGGTAGGGGATTCGATATATATATCCACTTCGATGGGCATTGTAATCTATGATTTGGTTTCAAAAGTGTTTTCTCCTCTTAAACCTGAAATCTTGGGGGTTACCCAGTTCGAGAGTATTACCGGAGACCATAAAAAATTGTGGTTTTCATCTAGCAGAAAGGTCTATGTCTATATTCCCGCGGTTGATTCTCTTTTTTTAATGGATAAGGTGCCTGATATGAAGCATATTAACTTTGTAAAAAAAGATTCCAAAGGCCACATTTGGTTGGGGGATTGTTACAAAGGGTTGTGTCGATATGATGAAAAGAGTGAGGTCGTAAAATTTTTTAATTCAGATACGGGATTCCCGGTTTCATGGATATTTAGTCTAGAAGAAGGTAATAATGGTTGGTTTTGGGCCAGTAGCGATCGGGGCTTGGTGAAATTTAACCCCGATGAAGACATTTCTATTTTGTATGACAGTAATTCGGGGATACCTTTTAATCAGTTTAATTATAGGGCATCATTCATTGACAGAAATGGGAACATATATTTCGGAGGAAACAATGGAATGG
Organism: Thermophagus sp. OGC60D27; assembly: GCF_052400625.1. NCBI lineage: Bacteria > Pseudomonadati > Bacteroidota > Bacteroidia > Marinilabiliales > Marinilabiliaceae > Thermophagus > Thermophagus sp. OGC60D27. Next base: position 244,058 of record NZ_JBQTGH010000008.1, on the reverse strand, counting down.
TCTCGTTTCACGAAAGCAATAATTATCCCCAGCCGCAGGATGATCCGCAGGTGTTGTTTACCGGCATGAAATTATTTAACGAATATATTTTACCGGGAGAAGATCAGCCTCTGAAAAAATCGCTCAATAAAACTGATAGAATTATTTTAGATTACGATCAGAATGTCGTGACACTAGAGTTTACAGCCCTTTCTTATGCGTCAATAGGACGTTGTCAGTATGCTTACTATCTTGAAGGGTTTGAAGAACGATGGAATTATGTGGGAACCCGAAACTTTGCTACTTATACTAATTTAAGCCCCGGGGTTTACTATTTTCATGTGAAGGCTTCCTTAGGTGATATTCAGCACAGCAACAATGAGCGAATGTTGAAAATAATTGTTCGACCACCAATATGGCGTTCCAGAGGAGCTTTTGTTGGATATTTTGTTTTGATTCTCTTGTTTTCACTGCTGGTGCTAAGAGTGGGAAAAAATCTCGAACGTTCAAAAGCTTTATTGGCCATGGAAAGAAAGGAACGAGAACATGAAGAAGAATTGCACAAAGTAAAGCTTGAGTTTTTTACTAATATATCGCATGAACTAAAAACCCCCTTGACTTTGATTCTTGGTCCATTAAGTCGATTGATGAGTCAGGAGTCGTTGAATTCAACATTTCGTAAAAGCCTGGCAGGCATTGAGCGTAATGCTAACCGACTTTTTGTTCTTATTAACCAATTGCTTGAGTTTAGGAAGATTGAGTCAGGGAAAGACCAACTTAGGGTGGCAAAACATAATGTGCGATCGTTTATCGAAACAATTTCTGAGGCGTTTTATGACCTTGCAGAGGATCGTGGTATTGAGTTTGTGATTAAATTACCGGCGCAAAATTGTGATATGTGGTTTGATGCCGATAAAGTAGATAAGATTGTTGTAAATCTGCTTTCCAATGCTTTCAAATTTACTGGTGATGGCGGGAAAATAGTACTTTCTGTTGAGATTAGTCCAAGGCAAGGAAGAAAAGAGCTGGGAAAATGGGATATGACGATTGGCGTATCGGATACAGGTAGAGGCATTGCCCCTGAAATGCTTGATCGGGTTTTTGACAGCTTTTTTCAAATAGAGGGAGAAAATAACCATACGATTAATTCCGGAGTAGGTTTGGCTTATGTGAAAAGCCTTGTGATGTTTCACCGAGGTAGTATTGAGGTAAAAAGTAAATCGGGAGAAGGTTCTCTTTTTTCTGTTTTGCTTCCTGTTTCAAAGGTTGATTTTTTGGAGAAAGAATTGGTTGCCTCTCAAGACCAATATGTTGATTGGAAGAATCGATCAGATATCCAGCTTCAGTATTCAATTCCTGAGAAATTGACCCGCCAAATTGATCCGGCTCAAAATAAACCTTCTGTTTTGCTGGTTGAAGATAACCATGAGTTAATTCATTTTCTTGTGAATATATTGGAGGAGAGTTATCGGGTGGAGGCTGTTTTGAACGGAAAGATCGCTTTGGAGAAAATCGGTAGTTTTAACCCCGATTTGGTTATTAGTGACATTATGATGCCCGAAATGGATGGAATTACTTTTACTAAATATATTAAAACAGCCATCGATACCTCTCATATACCAGTCATTTTATTGACCTCAAGGTCAGGTGTCAAAAATGAACTGGAAGGACTGATGACGGGCGCTGATTACTATCTTGAAAAACCGTTTTATCCTGATATTTTGATACAGGTTATTGAAAACATTTTAAATAGTCGTCAAAGAATTATTGAGCGCTTCCGAAACGATGCTGAGTTCTCAATGAATGAAGTTAAAAGTTCAGAACCAGATAAAGCTTTTCTGGAAAAGTTGACAACCTTGGTTAAGGAAAATTTAAATAATCCATCACTAGATGTATCCTTTCTGACCAAAGAAATGAGCGTAAGTCGTTCGTTACTGCACAAAAAGCTTAGAGGTCTTGTTGGATGTTCCACGACAGAATTTATTCGAGTGGTTCGGTTGAAAGAAGCCAGTAAACTTATCGCTTCGGGTAAATGTAATTTTACGGAGGCAGCATACGAAACCGGATTTTCCAGTCCTGCTTATTTCACTCGTTGTTTTAAAGAAGTTTATGGGCAGTCGCCAAGTGAATATTTTAAAGTTTAATAGCTGATAAGATCTGGGACAAAGGATCTTTGCCTGCCCATATGTAGTCTTAAGAAATGGACAATTTGGCTTAATTCCGTTATTGGTCTTGGTCGCCTTTCTAAGATTAAGAAACAGACTTGGTAGATTTCTGTGCGGGTAAATTAATTCTCCAAATAATAATTCTGTTTACGATTTTCTTCTCACTTCTTCTTGAAAAAACCTAATTATTGATCCGAAAAAAAGCTTTAGGATTTCTCAAATTTTATTTCTTTCTCAAAAATATATTAACAATTGTGTAGTTGTGTAAAGCCTTGCAGGATAGGTTGTTGTTAGTGTTTTTTAGCGTTTATACACCTATTTTTACACATTTGTGAAAGTCTTTTACACATTCCTGAAAGCTCAATTCTATTAGAAAGCACACCTTTGGAGGGAGAAAAAAATAAGGGTCTGTTTACAAGCCTGCACAAAGTTTAAATAAAAAATTTTTGTCTATGAAAAGAAAAAAAGAATGTTATAGCATTGGACAGAGGTCTTATGTTGTGATTCGATCCTTAAAAATTGTGAAGATTTCTCTGTTGCTTTTAGTGGCAGGATCTGTTCACATTTTTGCAGACAACTATCCGGATAGGAATTTACCTGATGGAAATGGAGAAGGAAGTGTTAGAGGCGCTACAGAAACAAATTTCATCTTTCAGCAGAATGAGAAAACTGTTACAGGGATAGTAACAGATGAAAATGGAGATCCCATTCCCGGTGCTACTATTCAGGTAAAAGGATCCACCTTTGGTACAATTACCGATATGGATGGAAATTATTCTATTGAGGTATCATCTGATGAGGTCGTGTTGGTTTATTCTTTTGTTGGAATGAAAACCTTGGAGGTTGTTGTTGGAACGCAAATACTGTTGGATGTATCGTTGGAGCCTGATGTGGTTGGGTTGGATGAGGTTGTCGTGATCGGTTACGGGACTCAGCGTAAAGGAGATGTGACTAGTGCTGTTGCGAGCGTGAAATCTGAAGATTTTATCCAAGGAAAAATTCAGGATGCTGCTGAATTGGTGAAAGGGAAAATCGCAGGTTTAACCATTTCTAAAGGAACCGGGGATCCAAATGCTCAATCAACGATTCGGTTGAGAGGGGTTATTTCATTGGAAGGAAGTTCCAATCCTCTGATTTTAATTGATGGGGTTGAAGGAGGTTTGGGGACTGTCCCTCCTGAAAATATTGCTTCTATTGATGTTTTGAAGGATGCATCAGCAGCGGCCATTTATGGTACCCGTGGAGCAAATGGGGTAATTCTTATTACCACTAAATCTGGAAAGCGTGATACAGGTACTCGTTCCGGATATTCCGGTTACATGTCGGTATCCCAATTTGGCAAAACACTCGACTTTATGGGAACAAATGAGATACGTCAGGGATTAACCGATTTTACGGATAAAGGGTACGATACCGATTGGCTAGAGGCCATTAGCCAAAATGCCTTTACTCACAATCATGATTTCTTTATTTCAGGTGGTACAGAAAAAACAACTTATTCAGGAAACTTTAATTACCGAAAGGAAGAGGGGGTAATTATCGATACTTATAATGAAGAGATGAAAATGAGTTTTGACATTTCTCATTGGATGCTGAATGATATGTTGAAAGTGAATCTGAATTTAGTGAAAGGTATCCATGAAAATAGTGCTACCAATGCCGGTGATAATGGCGCTTCAAATATTTACCGGCAAGCCATTATTCATAATCCTACCGAGCCTATTTGGAATGAAGACGGTACTTATTACGAAAATTTCCAAGTGAATTATTATTATAATCCGGTTGGAATGATCAAAGAACGGCAAGGAACCTATGAGTCTGAATGGACTAGAGTAACGGGGAACATTACATTTAAACCAATTGATGATTGGGAAACAAATTTAATGCTTGCGACACGTCGGTCTAATTCACACGATAAAGGATATTATACTTCCAATTATTATAGTCAAAAAATGGATAACCATACAGGGTATGCTTATCATTCTCAATCTGACAGTAAAACAGACAACCTTGAGTTAACATCCAAATACAATAAAACTATCAACAATCATCGATTGAATGCATTGATTGGGTATAGTTACCAATATGAAATTAATCAGGGTTTTAATGCCAATAATTATGATTTCCAAACTGACTTTTTCCTATATAATAACTTATCGGTAGGTGGAGCTTTGAAAGAAGGAAAAGCAGGAATGGGAAGCTATAAGAATGATAATAAGCTAATTGGTTTTTTTGGTCGGATAAGTTATGGTTATGCCAACAAATATAATGCATTACTTAGTATTCGTCGGGAAGGATCATCCAAGTTTGGAGAGAACCATAAGTGGGGTGATTTCCCTTCAGCGTCATTAGGTTGGACCATCAGCAATGAAAACTTCATGAGTAATATAAGCTGGCTGGAGAATCTGAAATTACGTGCTGGTTATGGTGTTACCGGGGTTATTCCCAATTCATCCTACCTTTCTTTGACTCGGTATTCTCTTGGAAGTTCCTATTATTATGAAGATGGAGAGTGGAAACCAGGGTTAGAAGTATCCTCCAATCCAAACCCCGATTTGAAATGGGAAAAATCTAAAGAAATTAATATTGGCTTGGATTTTAGTGTGTTGGATGATCGACTGGGTGGGGCCATTGATGTCTACAATAAAGAAACATCAGACATGTTGTGGTGGTTTGATGTGCCTACGCCTCCCAATTTGTATTCCCAAACATTGGCTAATGTTGGTGAAATGCGAAACCGAGGAATCGAAATAGCTATTAATGCGGTTCCTGTGAAGTCAGCAAATTTTGAATGGAATACCACCTTGACGGCTTCTCACAATGCCAATAAATTGTTGAGCCTGTCAAATGATTTGTATGAAACTGCCAATGAGCAGGATGATGCCTGGTTGGGTGAACCGATCTCCATCCCAACTCAACGTCTTGAGGTGGGCGAGGAGCTTGGTAACTTTTTTGGATTGAAGTCTGTTGGTGTTTCCGAAAATGGACTTTGGCTGATAGAAAATCCAGCAACAGGCGAGGCAGAGGAGTTTACCGATAATATGCTGAACAATGATGATTATCGTCAGTATCTGGGGAACGGGATTCCTGATATAAATTTAGGTTGGAGCAATTCTTTCCGTTATAAAAACTTTGATTTAAGTTTTCAGATGACCAGCCAGCTGGGATTTAAGATTTTAAATGAGCCTCGTGCATTTTATGAAAATAATTCCATTGCTTACAATCGTTTGAGTTCGGTTCAAAATCCACCTTATGGAGGAGAATATACTTTGTCATCTTCACAGAAACAGACTATCGTTAGTTATTATCTCGAAGATGGTGATTTTGTTAAACTCACAAATTTAACCTTAGGATATACAGTCCCATTGCAACAAAACAGTATGGTTAAAAAAATACGTGCTTATGTTTCTGGAGATAACCTGATCTGTATTACTGGGTATGACGGTTTGGATCCTGAACTTTCTAATAATAATGTTCGGTCAATGGGGATCGATTGGAGAGATAAATATCCTGTTATTCGTTCCTTTACGTTTGGGGTAAATATCACATTCTAAACTTTAAAATTTGTACTTATGAAAATGACTATAAATAAATTTGTGTGGTTGATAGTTTTAGGACTACAAGCTCTTTTATTCAGCCGTTGCACTGATCTGGAAGAGACCATTTATGATACTATTGCTGCCGAAAAGTATGAATTCTCCGAAAAAGATGCAGCAAGTATGTTTGCACCGGTGTACAGCAATTTGCGTAGCGTTTATTGGGGATGGAATGGCTATTGCGATATTCAGGCAGAATCTTCCGATCTATGGTGTACGCCCTATCGGATAGGCATTGGATGGGGCGATCTTTATGTATCCATGCATAAACATGAATTTCACCCTCAAATTGGACATTACTGGACAGAGTGGAACTATGCCTATGCCGGTATTAATTCATGTAATAAGTTACTGGCTGATGATGCCGTTCAATCTTCTGGGGCTGCTGTTGCCCAATTAAGGGGTTACCGAGCTCTCTATTATTATATTCTGTTCGATTTATTCCGTAATATCCCCTTGGATACGACCTATTATCATCCGGATGGATGGCTGCCCAAACAAGCAGATCCTCAGGATACATGGGATTTTATTATCAGTGAATTGAATGACATAAAAGGTAAGTGTGGTGAAAATAATGGCATGGGACAAATTAACGATTATACCGTTAATATGATACTGGCTAAAATGTACTTGAATCATAATGCCTGGTTTAATGACCATTCGGATAATTCATATTATGGAAAGGCCATTGACGAGATCAATGAAATAATAAGTAGTGGAAAATTTTCATTAGCGGCTAATTATTCCGACAATTTTAAGGAGGATATATCCACCTGCCCGGAAATCATCTTCGGGATTCCTTTTGAAGAGAAATACGCCGGAGGGAACTATTATGCCAATAAATGGATACATACCGCAGGAAGGGCTGTCTGGAATTTCAATGGTTGGGCAACAGGAGGTAGTACCGTATTACCTCAATTCCTTGATACTTATGATGAAGATGATGGCAGATTTGAAGCCTGTTGGACCATCGGACAACAGTATGAACAAAGTGGAAATCCTATTACAGTTGACGGAGAGCCTTTAGTCTATACAAAAGAGCTGCATAGTATTGATAATCCCGGATGTTATCCTTTTGAAGGGGCTCGGCTTATTAAATACGAAATTTTGTCCGGAGATTTTGGAACCAGCTATGATGATGTTCCTTTCTTTCGCCTGGCTGATGCATTTATGATTAAAGCTGAGTGCTTGCTTCGTTTGGGTGGCTACAAAGGTGAAACAGAGCAGGATGCAGCCAATCTGGTAACTCAGGTTCGTCAGCGGGCATTTAAAAACAACCCTTCTAAAGCCGTGCGCACTGTTGAGCAACTGAAGGGGGGTAGCGTTTATCAGTATGGATATCGTGAGAACCAAGGAAAAATGGGAGAAGAGGATATTTGGGTGACAACCCATGAGGGGGGAGAAGACATTGAACTGGGTGGATTATTAGATGAGTTGGCTTGGGAATTTGTTGCAGAACATCATCGTCGTCAGGATTTAATTCGCTTTAGGATTAATGGAACCAATCAGAATGTTTATAATGGTAAATCCTGGTTTTGTAAAGAAGCTAAGACCGACCCAATGGATAATCATTGTGACATTTTTCCCCTTCCAAAAGCATTTATGGACGGGAATCCTAATCTAGTGCAGAATCCGGGTTATTGATTTTACTGAACGGTCAGTTTTGTTTTTAATAAAAAGAGCTTAGCATGAAAAAATATATTTTAAAAGTTTTAATTGGTTGTTTAGTCTTCTCGTTTTTTTCCTGTGAAGACAGCATTGAAGATGCAACAGGAAAGCATGTCTATGGAGAAGATGAGAACCCTTATCTGAAAGTGGATGTTGAAGCCACTATTACCCTTGACGTGGAGTTTGAAGTTGGCAGGTTTGAACCGCAGATCGTTAATCTGGCGGATTATTCTGAAAAATTTCAGGCACAAATAGGGATGACTGTTGATGAAGTTATTAATGGTTTGAGCAATGGTAGCATCGTATTTTATAATATTAATGTTGCCAAAGGACAATGGGATAAATCTGAACCAACAAAAGGTTCTAACGGATGGTATTATAATTCCGCCGGGGGTATTACAGCCGAAAGTGAAGATTTTGTTGCAAGTTTGGAATTTAACAAGGAATCAAAGCAATTGATGGTGAATGTCAATGAAAATGCTGAAGCCGGTCATTCATTCAGCTTTAACGTGGGGTTTGCATTGAACGGTGCCGACTATGACAATTATGTACGGTTTGCATTTAATGTGGCGACCACCGATCCTTCGCTTATCATTACAAATGTTAATATTCCGGAAGGAGATTATGCTTCAGGGCCTGTTAATTTATATGATTATGCCGATGTGATACAATATAATTTAGGACTCACGGTGGATGAATTTTTGGCCAATCTTGACAGCAATGAAGGGGGAACCATTCGATTGTATGTTATCGACAACGAGACCGGTGAATGGGATTTCACAAGCAATTATACTGCCAACCCTCCTGGGTATTGGCTGAATGCTGACGGAGAGGTTTGTGCCTGGGGTGAAGAGGGCTTTTCATTGTACGCTGAAGTCAACACAGAGGACGGCATCTTGAACATTGGAAGAGCTCCGGAGTTAGCGGCAGGTGAAACCTTCAAAATTAGGTTTGGCTTTAGAGATACAACAGATGAAATGAAATTCATCCGGTTCATCATTACAGCCACCTTAGAATAGACCTTCATTGTTTCATTTAAGAGAAGCAGTTTCTCTTTTAATGAAATTTAAGACATTTTTCATAGGTGATCATCGCAGTAGCCCACTGCGATGATCACAATATATGAATCTTTGAATGTTTTCATCTTTGTCAAGTTTTTTTACCCGCTATGAAAAAAATAATCTATCGTTTGCTTATAGAATATCTTCCTATTTTTTTGGTAATGTCTTTTGTGGCAACAGTAGGGTGTAGTGGCGATAAAAATGAACTGGTCAACAAGGATAATGGGGAGGCCATCCTTGAAGACAAAGACTCAGTGCAAGGAGGTAAAGCGGTGTACATCCCTCAGGAACTAAGGAATGATGATTTTAACGACCCAAACAGTACCTGGTGTTATCAGAGAAGTAGAGAGTCTGAAAACTTTATCGTGTTCTGGGGGAAAGGGTATGGTGATAAAGATCCTAACTCATCTGAAGTTCCCGAAAACTATCGGGTTGATATTGATGATTTATTGGAGAAGGCTGAAGAGTTTTTTGACTTGAATGTTAATGTGTTAAAGTTTGCTGAAGTTGGGGGTGGAAAATCCCATCTTGATGAATACAAACTGTTAATATTCCTTTTTTATCAGGAAGAATGGAATGCAACGGGTGCCGGATACGATGATGTTATTGGTGCTTTGTGGTTAAGCCCAAATACCTGTAACCCTGTTGGATCAACCATTGCGCATGAAATAGGTCATAGCTTTCAGTATCAGGTTTATGCCGACTTATTAGGGGCAGGAGAAATAGAAAATAATTATTCACGAGGGTTTCGTTATGGCTTTGGAGGAAACGGAGGAAATACTTTCTGGGAACAGTGCGCGCAATGGCAGGCTTATCAATCATATCCTGACGAAGCGTTCGAATCTTATAACTTCGGTGTTTACACTGAAAATTATCACAGACATATATGTCATGAATGGCAGCGTTATGCAAGTTATTGGATCCACTATTACTGGGCGGATAAGTATGGGGTGGATGTTATTGGCAAACTTTGGAAAGAGGCAGTTCGCCCGGAAGATCCAATAATGACCTACATGCGCATAAATCAGCTAACAGTTGATGAATTGAATGACGAACTGTATGATGCCGCTACCCGATTTGTTACCTGGGATATTGATGCCATCCGCTCGTATGGAAGTAATTATATTGGAAAGCACGCCTATAAGTTGTATCAGCTTGATGACGAAAGCTATCAGGTTGCATATAGTCATTGTCCCGGCTCTACAGGGTACAATGTGATACCCCTTAATGTTCCCGCACCAGGAACTGTTATTACAACTACATTTACTGGCTTGTCGCCAGGATCACCCCTTGTTGAGAATGATCCGGGTGAATATTCGGATGAAGGGGAAGTTTATGTTACTACAAATTATAACAATGATGCCTCAGTAGATAAGGCAGGTTGGAGATATGGATATGTTGCATTGTTAGAAAATGGACAGCGAATATATGGTGAAATGAATAGAGATCCATACGCAGTGGTAGACTTTACTGTTCCTGAAGGATGTGAAAGATTATGGTTTGTTGTTTTGGGAGCCCCTTCCGCGTATGAGGCTCATCCTTGGGATGAAAAAGAAAGTAATGATGACCAGTGGCCATACAAGATAAAGTTCACTAATACCAATCTCTTGGGGAATATCTATGTTGATCCTGATGGATCTCCGGAAGATCTCACTTTAACTTATAATATTTCCTTTGACGCGGATGCTTCGGCCTATTCAGGTACTACCGTTAACCTTTATGATAATGAGGATATCAACCAAGTTGCACGGTCATTGGTAATACAGCCGTTCGATATAGCAAATTATTTGAAGAATGCAGGAGATAAACCTGAGGAAGGAAAAATTGCATTTGCTGCAGTAGAACCTGACGGATCACTTAAATTTTCTACAACAGCCAATGGTTATGGATTTTGGTTCGATAGTCAAGGACATGTAATTGGTTGGGGAAGTCAGAATGATAGTAAATTATTTGTCGAGTTTTCTCCTTCCGGCTTTGAGTTCTTTATCGGACAATATCCCGGGAAATGTAAAGCCGGAGATAAGTTCACTATTAGGGAAGGATTCGTTTATACAAAAAATGAAAAGCAATATCTGATAACTTTTGTGTTTGAGGTTATGATTAATTAACTGGATGATGGGGTGGGTGCCGGCAGAAAATTCAATAAAGAAGTGATTACTGACAGGTGGTTCTTGTCATAAACGGGGAAAACCTCAAATTAATGAAGTGCCTGTTAATTTATTATCGGATGTAACGAGCATGATCAATTTAGATGATCACAAAATTATATGTATAAAACCCTTTGTTATGTGAGTTCCATCAGACCAATGGATTAAACAAATTTTATACTGATGAAATAATTTTTTAGTATGGCCAAAAAGACACTGATTTTTCTAATATTGTTTTTGTATGGTGCGCTCATATCTATAATTGAGGCTCAATCGGAAAAACAGTTGGTTAAAACTGGCAATCCTCTTGTTCCTGGCTACTTTGCCGATCCAACGATTAAGAAATTTGGCGATGTTTTTTATTTATATTCAACTACAGATGGAATAAAATTGGCATCGGGGGAACCTCAGGTTTGGATTAGCAAAGATTTTGTGAATTGGTTTAACTATGAAATGGATGTTAATGTCCCGGCCGGGCTGACAAATGTTTGGGCTCCTGACGTCGTGGAAGGAGCAGATGGCAGGTATTATCTATTTTGGGGAAATTGCCAGTTTGGGTGTAATATTTATGGATATGTTTCCGATTCGCCCGTTGGGCCTTGGCAGACTGTTAACAATGGGAAAGCAGTGATCGAAGTCGGTACCGGACTTAAAAATTTGCCGGCTTTGGATGCCCAATATTTGATGGACGACGATGGTGCTGTGTATTGTTGGTTTGGGACATGGTGTCATTTGTTTGGTGGTATGGGATGGGCACAGATCGATCCTATGGATATGACGACAATTTTGAAAAGTGGAGGAGTGCCAATGGAACAGATCCCTGATGCATTTGAAGCTCCATTTGTTTTGAAAAGAAACGGAAAATATTTTCTGATGTATTCATCCGGTGATTGTCGCCTTAGTTCTTATGCCGTCCATTATTCTGTGAGTGACAACCCGGAGGGACCATTTAGTTATGGTGAAAACTCACCCATCTTACAGTCCTCAACAGATGGAATCATTGATAGTCCTGGCCACCATTCGGCCTTCAAAGATAATGGTGACTATTATATTTTGTATCATCGTCACAATAACCCTCATAGTACCGGTGGTATGTTTCGTCAGATTTGTGTCGATCGTCTCTTATTTGAAAATGATACAACTATAGGGCCGGTTCTTCCTTCCAACGAAGGAGTTGGTTATTTGGGCCCTATTCAAATTGCTCATGAAAATATGGCAAGTAAGGCATCTGTTTCGGCATCTTCTTCCTATCATTTGTTGTCCAGCGCCACCCGATTCTCAAAAAAGAATATAGATCATTCGTTTAGCCCTGAATATGCAACCGATAGAAATAATGGAACATTGTGGAAGGCGGGGTCTGTTATTTTGCCACAAGCTCTGACCGTTGATCTGGGTGAAGTAAGGCATATAAAAAGGGTGATGACCCGTTTTGAATACCCGACATTTTATTATCAGTATAAAATTGAAACTTCCAAAGACAATATTACCTGGACATTGTTTGCCGATAGAACGACAAATCGTCGTTCAGGATCTCCTATGATTGATGATCATGAGGCAGATGCCCGCTTTGTGAAAATAACGATCAGCGGAGTTGAGAAAACAGGTCTGTTTGCCGCCATTTGGGAAGTGGAAATATATGATGCGCTCTTTGATGTTCCAGAATATCAAAATTCTGAGAGTAAGGATGGACCAGGCAATTTAAATCCTTTGGGGTGCATTGTGCAAATTGATGCCGAAAGTATAAGAGAGGGCTGGATGCCCGATTCCATTCAGAATCGTGGAGCTTTGGGGGGATATTTTTCATCATCAAGACCCATAAAAGTAAAAAACGTTGGCGGGATTAAAGCTTTAGAATTTGATGGTGAAAGTGTTTTGCAATTGAATAAAATTGCGCCCAAAAGTTTATCGTGGAATGCCCCTTTTACTGTGTCGCTATGGGTGAATAATCCTGCAGTTGGGCAAAATGAGTGTGTTGTTACGTGGAATTCACGAGACGATATGTTGCAAGGTTCTTATGCTGCTTTGATGTATGGGACTGGCCATTACGGCGCGGTTGCTCATGGCGATGGGTATGTGGATCTAGCTTTTGATAATGTTCCGGAATCGGGACGATGGCATCATTTTGCATTGGTCTTTGACGGAATGAAAGAGGTGGTTTATGTAAATGGAATTCCTGTAAAAGAACAGCCCATAAACTTATTTGTAAAAAACAGTAAAATTTTGATTGGAGGGTCTGGTTCACCGCAGGAGAACTTTTCCGGATTTTTGGCAAATATTAGGTTGTATGATCTCCCATTAAAACGTGAAGCTGTTTTGAAACTGATGGACGAAACGCGCCCTAAAGGGTTGATTTCACCAGACTGTGGATACGATAATTGATAAATTAAGTGTAACGAGTTAAAAAGGTTTTAATATGATGTTCCAAAAGGTTTGTAAGAGAAACAAATTCAGAATAACAGATGTGTTTGTTGGCATATTGATGCTTTGGGGGGTTGGACAATTCAACCATACTGCCATCGCACAAGTAGATTCACTGTCTTCATCTGAAATATTAAGCTTATCGACTCCTGTTTTTGAATTGTCGGTTGATAAAAGATCACAAACAGCAGTTTCGCTTTCTCCTGTTGTGGATCCTCAATTTAATTATACTACAGGTGAGTGGGCAGAAGTTCGAAAAGGTGATGGTTTTTATCAGCTGGGAGATATTAACCTTAAAGTAAGACAGAAGGGAGCCTCTCAATGGGTGAGTTATTCTTCCGCTGCCCATAGAAGTCCTGTTGAGTCTTTGAACCATGAGGGAAATGGAGTTTTGACAGCGGCTAAGTTGTCAAATTCCTTGTCGAAGGACATTGCCCTTGAAATAACTCGTTTCTGGGAGAGTAAGAATGGGAATTTGGTATTGCGATTTGAGTTGAAAAACAAAAATAGTGAACCAATAGAAGTTGGTGCTTTAGGCATCCCCATGATATTTAATAACATTCTTCACGAGAAGCACTTGGATGAAGTGCATGCCGAAAATGTATTTTTTGATCCATATATTGGAATGGATGCCGGTTATTTGCAAGCGGTCAGGTTAAGCGGTGAAGGGCCTGTTCTCCTGGTGCTGCCTCATGAAAAAACTCCGTTTGAAGCTTATCGTCCTTTGCTTGACGATCCCATGCCACGAGGAATTACTTTTGAAGGGTTTCATGAATGGATGGTGCATAGTAAGGCTTATGCGGAAAATGAATGGCAAGAAGCGGATCCGTGGAACAGACCAACCTCGATGGTTCTTGCTCCGGGAGAAACTTATTCAGTAGGTGTTGAATTTGTGTTGGCCGATAATGTTCAAAATATTGAAGAAACATTGATTAAGCACCACAAGCCGGTGGCCATTGGGTTTCCAGGGTACGTTCTGCCTCAGGACGTCCAGGGAAGCTTATTCTTAACATATGAAAAGGAAATTCGCTCCATTGATGTGGAGCCTGAAGGTGCGCTTGTCGTGAAAAAAGTTGGAACGACCTCTCACGGTTGGGACAAATATGCGGTGAATGGTGTTATTTGGGGGCGGGCTCGTCTTTCCGTAACATATACTGATGGAACCGTTCAGACGATTAACTATAAGGTAATAAAACCTGAATCAGAGGTGGTGGCGGATAATGGGCATTTTTTGCTTACTGAACAATGGTTTGATAAAAAGAATGATCCCTTTGGTCGAGCTCCGTCTGTAATTAGTTATGATTATGAGAAAAAAGAAAAGATAACCCAAGATAGTCGTGCCTGGATTGCAGGATTGAGTGATGAAGGGGGAGCCGGGAGTTGGCTTAATGCCATTATGAAGCAGCTGGTTCAACCCGATCCGGAAGAAGTCGCCAAAATGGAAGATTTTGTGAACCAAACGATGTGGGGAGGGATTCAGTATAGTATCGGTGAGCATAAATACGGAGTCAGAAAAAGCTTATTTTATTATGAGCCTGATAGCATGCCGGAGGGTACTTACAGTGACGAGGTAAACTATAAAACATGGGCAGCTTGGAGTAAGGAAGCTGCCGAAACGGTTGGTCGTTCTTATAATTATCCGCATGTGGCGGCGGCACATTGGGTAATGTATCGCTTGGCACGGAATTACAATGGTCTTGTGACTCAACGTGCCTGGGAGTGGTATCTGGAAAATGCTTTCCATACAGCAATCGCTATGGTTGAGCAAGCTCCATATTATGCTCAATTTGGACAAATGGAAGGAACTATTTTTATTTTGGTTCTGGAGGACTTAAAACGGGAAGGTTGGACCGAACTTGCCCAAAAACTGGAATCGACCATGCGCAAAAGAGCCGAGCACTGGGCATCCCTCAACTATCCTTTTGGAAGTGAAATGCCTTGGGATTCTACCGGACAAGAGGAAGTGTATATGTGGTCCAAATATTTTGGATTTGATGAGAAAGCGTCCATTACTCTCAATGCGATACTCGCTTATATGCCCACCATCCCCCACTGGGGATACAACGGATGTGCTCGCCGTTACTGGGATTTCCTTTTTGGCGGTAAACTTTCCCGCGTGGAGCGACAAATCCATCATTATGGTTCAGCGCTGAATGCTATACCGGTATTACATGCTTTTAAAGAAGTGCCAGATAATTTGTATTTGCTGCGTGTAGGGTATGGCGGTCTTATGGGGGCTTTGTCAAACATTACAAAAGACGGATTTGCCCCATGTGCTTTTCACTCCTTTCCATCCACTTTACGGAACGATGGCATTTCTGGTGATTATGGCCCCGGTTTTTTTGGATATGCTGTAAATACTGCCTCTTTCTTGGTTATGCATGATGAATTTGGATGGATTTCTATGGGCGGTAACATTATCAATGAGGCGGAATGGATTACCATGGAATTGACAACTGCCGCCCGTTCCAAAGTTTTTATTGCTCCTGCCGGGGTTGAATTATCTCTTGATGCCGGTAAATTCAAAACGGTTTCATTTCATCCTGAATCTGGAGAGATAAAGATCGTTTTGGATTCGAGAAATGAATATACACCGAAGGCATTCTTGCAGGTTAAATTTACAGGTGATTCTGAAAACGGAGAGTATAAGGTCCTCAAGTATTCAAAAAATGACCGCGGAATTTATAGTATTCCTTTAAAAAAGAAAGAAAGAACGGTTCGTGTTCTAAAAGGCATTTAAACAGAGAAAACCTCATCCGACCATCTTGTATGGTTGGATGAGGTTTCCTTTTATTTGACTAATTCTGAAATATTATGAAAAACTGTTCGTTGTTAATTCTTTTTTTGTTTGTTGGTCAAACGGCTTTTAATCAAGGCGTGGCAGACTTAGCTATTACTCCTCCAATGGGGTGGAACTCATGGAATAAGTTTGGCTGTAATGTGGACGAAAAGATGATTATGGAGATGGCCGATGCTATGGTGACATCTGGGATGCGCGATGCCGGTTATGAATACATCGTTATCGATGACTGCTGGCAGGTCGGACGTGACAGTCTTGGGAATATTATACCCGATCCGGAACGTTTTCCGTCAGGGATGAAAGCTTTGGGCGATTACATTCATTCTCATGGGTTGAAATTGGGAATTTATTCTTGTGCCGGATCAAAAACCTGTCAGGGACGCCCCGGGAGTCGTGGATACCAGTTTCAGGATGCCCGTTCTTATGCAGCATGGGGGGTCGATTATCTGAAGTACGACTGGTGCTACAATGAAGGACAGAGTGCAGAAGCGGCTTATAAGACCATGAGTGACGCTCTGAAAGCGGTGGGAAGACCGATTGTTTTTTCGATTTGTGAGTGGGGAGAACATAAGCCATGGGAATGGGGAAAGGGCATAGGTCATTTGTGGCGAACCACAGCGGATATTCGCGATTGCTTTCAGTGCCAATTTGATTGGGGAGGACTTGGTGTGTTGGATATTATCGATCGGCAAGCGGAGCTTTATCCTTTTGCAGGACCCGGTCATTGGAACGACCCCGATATGCTTGAAGTGGGCAATGGTGGTATGACCAATACCGAATATATAAGCCATTTTTCCATGTGGGCAATGTTGGCAGCCCCACTAATGGCTGGAAATGATTTAAGGAATTTGGATCAACCGACGCTTGAAATACTTACCAACCATGATGTGATTGATGTTAATCAGGATGAGCTGGGAAAACAGGCACGGCGGTTTATGAAAATGGGCGACTATGAAATATGGGCTAAGCCACTTTCCAATGGAGAAGTTGCCGTCTGTTTCCTTAACCGTTCCCTTCAAGCATGGTCGTTGGATTACGACTGGCAGCGATACACCATGTATTTTGTGAGAGACGTCAATTTGCATAAAAATAATTACAAGATATGGGACTGTTGGGCGCATAAATACATTGGTACCACCGACGAACAACTCTCAGCAGAAATACCACCTCATGGGGTGTTAATGGTGAGACTGAAAAAGAAATAATTATTTATTGCCTTTATAAAACCAATTCTCACTTCGGCTGCATTAGGGGTTCATCATGCGGACGAGGATAGTACTTAAAAAGCGGAAATATGATAGGAACACATAAACTAATTTGCTTCATTTTGGGGTTTTGGCTCTGTTGGAGTGGGCTGGCTGTTGGTCAAGAAAAAACAAATGTTGCGAATGAAGTATATCAAATAATTCAACCACCCGACAGCTTGGGGCTTGACATTTTCTATGAACAATATGTCAACGTCAATGGCATTCATATTGTCAGTTCTCATCGAGTACCCGAAACGGCTGTTTTCGCGGCCTGTCGGATTGTAGAATTTATGACGGATGGTTTACCGGAAGATGTGCTGGCCCAAATGCAGAAAGTAAAAGCCCGAGTTGGTATCATGGCGCGATATGAGGGAACTACCGACATTCCTGAACACGCTTATTTAGTGAATGACACTTCTCTAAATTGGGATGTAAGAGCAAGAGGGCTGGGAGGAGATCTGGAACTTCCCTTAACCACCTGTGCCGAGGAGAATTTGTTGTGTTATCAGATCGATAAGTATCATGCCGAAGATATTTTAATTCATGAATTCGCACATGCCATCCATTTAATAGGCATTGCGCCGTTGTATCCTGAGTTTAATCAAACTCTTCAGAAACTTTTGGATGATGCTCGGAATCAAGGAAAATATCAAAATACCTATGCGGCAACCAATATATATGAATACTGGGCAGAAGGAGTTCAAAACTGGTTTAATGTAAATGCGGAAGTAGCCCAGCCCGATGGCAAACACAACCATGTGAATACTCGACGCGAATTAAAGGAATATGATCCGGCCTTGTATGATTTGCTCAGGGCATATTTCCCGGATTTTGATTTGGAGGATTGTCCTTCATGTCATGTGGCAATAGAAAATTTGTATTAAAAAAGACGGGTAGTGGAGGGGTAGGGCTACACCGTACTTTTAATGCTGTCTATGTCGTTCTCAGGAATGGGAGAGAAAAATTGCACTACTGACTGAAACCTATTGATTGAATTGATTTTATCCATTAATCTAATGATCTATATTTATTAAAGTATGAAGAAGACAACAAATACCTTCAAAGCTGTTTTTTTGGGAGCTGCTGTGTGGCTGAGTGCCTGCCAGCAATCCGAAGAAGAGAAACATTACATCAAGACGAATGGCCCGGAGGTGGTGTCATTCAGGACATTGCAATTTGACCTTGATGATGTGAAATTGCTCGACGGACCTTTCATGGAAGCCGCCAAACGCAATGAAAAAATTCTTTTGAATTATGAACCTGATCGTTTTTTGGCCCATTTCAGAGAGCAAGCTGGCCTCAAACCCAAAGCAGAACATTACGGCGGATGGGAAGGTGAATCTTTGACCGGCCATAGTTTGGGACATTATTTGTCAGCTTGTTCGATGATGTATAGGACTACCGGAAATGATGAGTTCCTGAAAAGAGTGATTTATATTGTGAATGAATTGGATGCTGTTCAGCAGGCTACAGGCGATGGATATATTGGTGCTTTCGAGAATGGAAAGAAAATTTTTGAAGAAGAAATTGCAAAAGGTGAAATTCGTTCGGCCGGATTCGACCTTAATGGCATTTGGGCTCCTGTTTATACTCAACATAAAATTATGGCAGGTTTGATGGATGCCTACAAATTGTGTGGCAACAAAAAAGCCCTGGAAATAGAACTGAAATTTGCAGATTGGTTGGGCTCCATTGTAGAAAATCTTTCCCATGATGAAATGCAAAAAATGCTGCATTGTGAACATGGTGGCATTAATGAATCTCTGGTTGAATTATATGGCGTAACCGGAAACGAAAAATATCTTGATTTATCACGAGTATTTCATCACGATGCCGTTCTGGGACCTCTTTCCCAGGGTGTGGACATTCTTCCCGGACATCATGCCAATACACAAATTCCAAAGTTGATTGGTCTGGCACGCAGATACGAGTTGACAGGAGATTCCTTGGACCATTATACTGCCAAATTCTTTTGGGATCGTGTGGTTCATCATCATTCATATGTAACCGGAGGTAATGGTGATCATGAATATTTTGGAGCGCCGGATACCCTTAATAACAGACTCAGCAGCAATACCACAGAAACCTGTAATGTCTATAATATGCTGAAGCTATCGAACCATCTGTTTAAGTGGGAAGCCAATGCCGAAGTAGCCGATTTCTATGAACGGGCATTGTTTAATCATATCTTATCATCACAGCATCCCCAAACCGGTCATGTGATTTACAATCTATCTCTTGAAATGGGGGGACATAAGCATTATCAGGATCCCTTTGGCTTTACATGTTGTGTGGGAACAGGGATGGAAAATCATGCCAAATACCCTAGGAATATTTACTTTTTCAATGATAAGGAGTTATTTGTTAGTCAGTTTATTGCATCTGAACTTAATTGGCAAGAGAAAGGTCTGAAATTGACACAAAATACCCGTTTCCCGGATGAACAAAATACCTCTTTTACTTTTGAGTGCGATGAACCCGTCGACTTGATTCTTCAAATTCGTTATCCCTACTGGGCTGAAAAAGGAATGATCATTACCGTTAACGGAGAGGAGGTTTCCTATGACAAGGAACCTCAGAGTTTTATTGCTTTAGATCGACAATGGAAATCAGGAGATATTGTCAAAGTCTCTTTCCCCTTCTCGCTCAGGTTGGAGACTATGCCGGATAACAAAGACAGAGTCGCTTTAATGTATGGACCATTGGTTCTTGCCGGACAGTTGGGAGCTGTTAATGATTCTAATGCTAACAATCCGCTTTATGTACCGGTATTAATGGTAGAGGACCGAAATCCGGAAACCTGGACTACCCCTATCGCAGATGAGCCTAATATGTTTAAAACAAAAGAGGTAGGACGACCTAAGGATATTGTATTTAAACCCTTTTATAAAACCAATGACCGAAGGTATTCTGTTTATTTCGACATCTTTAACGAAGCCAAATGGATTCAATTTCAGGAAGAATATAAAGCCAAGCAGGAAGCTCAAAAAAGGCTGGAAATTCGCACCATAGACTTCTTCCAACCTGGTGAAATGCAACCCGAAAGAGATCACAACTTTAAAAGTGAAAAAAGTTGGGCTCATGAATATCGTCGTCGAAAATATAGGGAAGCCGATCGGGGCGGCTGGATGTCTTGTGAAATGAAAGTAAATGATAACCGTCCAATTCAGATTGCAGTGGAATATTGGGGTGGATATCAGGGAAGCCGAACATTTGATATTCTCGTTAACAATCAGGTTGTAGCTACAGAAAATATTTCCAATGCTCGTCCGGGAGAATTCTATACCAATACATATAACATTCCTGATGATATTGATCTTTCAAAGGGTTCGATTACCGTTACATTCGATCCAAAAGATAATCATCGTGCAGGACCTATTTTTGGCGTTAGAACGTTGAAAGGGAAGGAGTAATGACCGGAACAAAAAATGGTAGATCCTACCTATGAATCGTGGCATTCTGTATGGCAACTATTGGTTGGTCTAATGGACCTTGCATGGCATAACTTGATATAAGTTTCTGTTGTGGTAAAGATTGCCTTTCATAAGCCGTTTGGACCATCAATATTTAAAAGCAGCGAAATATGGGTTGATGTAATGTTTTTATCACCCCAACGTTGTTTGAGTAACATATCGAATCCATTTTTACCTCGATGGGGCTCTATTGGAGCCCCATCGTATCAATAAATGATGGATCAAAATATTTAATGGCTTTCGTAATGGGTTGGAGATAAAAATACGGTTAATCATGAGCGTCATTTGTATCAATTTGATGCAAACAACAATGTTGTTAGAAATGGCTTTTGGGTTGTTCTGACATTGAATAAAATGATGTATCTCCGCATTAGAGAGTTAACAGAAGAGTGGAAGAGGAATACCACCAGTGTGGAGCCCGGCCGCGATTAGTCGGGCAATGACATTTGGGCCTAGAATGACTGAAGTTGGTTTATTTTTTTTCCTATAAGGAAAAAATTGCATAGGGAATATATCCGGGAATGGCTATATCAATGTCTCTTGCCTCGACTCCTTTGACAGAAAATGGAAATATACTTAGGAGGCTTTTGAGAATAAAGAAAAAATAAGTGGATACCGTTTAATGAACACTCCCCCTTTTTGTTACGTTTGTTGTCTTAAGATTGAGATTAAGGTTGATAAATTTCCTACCCAACCCTAACCCTGACACAGTGCTCACATCACGGAGCAAGGAACTCAAAACTTATTTTCATAACTATGAAACGTTTAATTTTTTTAATATTCCTCGTTTTTGCATGCTTTTCTTTAAGTGCTCAATTTACGAAAGAAGATTATCTGCGAGCCGATTCTGTTTCGGAATTCAAAAGTTTGGTGTTAAATGAAATTCTTGAACTAAACTGGATTGATACGACCCATCTATTTTGGTATAAAGCCCGTACTTCTGTTGATACAACAATGTTTTTTATTGTTGATGCACAAAAACAGGAAAAACGTATCGCGTTTGATACGGAAAGACTTGCCAATGCCATACGGGAGAGATTAAAATTGAAAACAAAGGCCAATCAACTTTTACTTCCTAACCTGAAATTTGCTGCCGACCTCACGACGTTTACTTTTGAACGAAAAGATACGATCTGGAAATGTTTTTTGGCAGACGCTTATCGACTGGAATCATTGTCAGCTAAAGAAAAGGAACAGGAATGGCCGCATTGGGGTGAGTCGCGTGACGAGTTGGCCAATAATCCTGTTGTTTCACCCAACGGAAAGCAAGAAGCCTTTATTCGTGATTATAATGTTTTTGTTCGCAATATAAGAACCGGTGAGATTAATCAACTTAGCTATGATGGTTGTGCCGGCGACCTATATTCTTCCTACATTGTATGGTCACCTGATTCGCATTATCTGACCACCAACAAAGTTAGAGTGCATGAGAAACGTTATATGCACTTTGTTGAATCTTCACCTCCTGATCAGCTATTGCCCAATTTACACAAATTGGAATATCTCCGTCCTGGGGATGTGCTGCCTGTATTTCGGCCTGCCCTTTTTGATGTGGTGCGCAAAAAGAAAATTGAAGTAGATATTCGTCCCTTCGAAAACCAGTTCAGCCTTTCCAATATCCAATGGGCGCCAGATAGCCAATCGTTTTCTTTTGAGTATAACCAGAGGGGGCATCAGGTTTTTCAGGTGGTTCGAGTAAATGCGCAAACCGGTAAAACAAAGATTGTTATTGATGAGCAAAGTGATACTTTTATTGATTACAGCGGGAAACGGTACAGGTATGATGTGGATAAAACAGGTGAGATCATCTGGGCTTCCGAAAGGGATGGATGGAACCATCTTTATCTGATTAATGGTGAAACCGGGGAAATTATTAATCAAATTACGAAGGGCGAATGGGTCGTGCGTGGAGTCGAATATGTGAATGAAAAAGATCGAACCATCTTGTTGCGGGCCGGGGGGCGTAATAAAAAGGAGGATCCTTATTATGAACATTATTGCAGTATTGGTTTCGATGGTAAGAGTCTGAAAGATCTGACTCCTGAGAAGATGCAACATAATGCTCATTTTTCTCACGATTATCGCTTTTTTGTTGACACCTATTCCACTCCTGATAAGGCTCCGGTATCTGTATTGCGTAGAACCTCCGATGGCAGAATCCTGATGTTGTTGGAACAGGCGGATATTTCCCTCATTGAAGCGAACGGATGGATAGCTCCCGAGCCATTTGTTGCCAAAGGACGGGATGGAAAAACCGACATTTGGGGAAACATTTATCGTCCAACAACCTTTGATCCGAATAAATCTTATCCAATTATCGAATACATCTATGCGGGGCCACAGGGATCCTTTGTTCAAAAAAGTTTTTCTTCTTATCACTACCCATTTAGCAGCTTGGCCGAATTGGGCTTTATCGTTGTTCAGATCGACGGGATGGGCACTTCCAACCGCAGTAAGGCATTTCACGATGTTTGTTATAAAAATCTGAAAGATGCAGGTTTTCCCGATCGAATAAGGTGGATTAAAGCAGCGGCAGAAAAATACTCCTTTATGGATACGACAAGAGTGGGGATTTTTGGTGGATCGGCTGGCGGACAAAACGCCATGGCTGCAGTTCTTTTTCATCCCCACTTTTATAAGGCTGCAGTGGCATCTTGCGGCTGTCACGACAACCGCATGGATAAGATGTGGTGGAACGAACAATGGATGGGATATCCCGTTGGCCCTCATTATGCTGAATCATCCAATGTGGTAAATGCTCATCTTTTACAAGGTGAGTTGATGCTGATTGTTGGAGAGTTGGATGACAATGTGGATCCGGCTTCAACCATGCAGGTGGCAGATGCTTTGATTAAGGCCGATAAGGAGTTTGAATTGGTCGTGTTGCCAGGTGTTAAACATACTTTGGGAGGTAAGTTCGGAGAACGGAAACGTCGAGACTTTTTTATCCGAACTCTCTTGCATCTGGAAACACCCGGGTGGAATAATAAGTGAAAGAAAAGACTCTGATGGGAAAGGGTATACTGATATGTAATGGAATTTTAAAATTAAGAATGGATGGCCGTTCAGTAGATTCTAAAAATAAATCCGGCTCCTAAAGGGCCGGATCTATTTTTAGCTTCATTTTTTAAAACCTTATCACGACCTGCCCCATATAATACCGTCCGGCCATGGGGTAATAGTAGGCCCAGGTGTTTTCAACACCTTCTTCATACCAATTACCGCCGTAAGCATTACTTTCGTATTCATGGTCCAGCACATTATGAATGGTAAATTGCAGGCCGATGCTTTTAAATGGTTTGGGATTCAATGTCCAGTTGAATTGTATGTCATTTACCAACCAGGCATCCAGTTTACGGTCTTCGCTTTCGGTGTTGTCGAAATACTGTTCGCCCACATATTTGCTCAGCAACCCAACGCTTAGGCCGGATGTCAGATCAACCGTCAGGTTACTGCTGCCAACAACTGAAGGTGAATAAGCAATTTGTGTATCTCCCAAAGGTTTTATTACCGTTTCGGTAATCCATTCTTCCTCGCCGTTTACTATTGTTGGATAGCTGTTGGTCGATGTTTCCACAAAATCGTAGATGATGTTGCGGCTGAGGGTGAGGTTCATATCCCAATGTAACCATGATACCGGATGAACCGCTGCAATAACTTCCACTCCGGCACGATAACTCTCATCCACATTGGTCAGGATGGGATTTCCCACATTACTTTTTTCACCCGTTGGTATCAACTGATCTTCGTAATACATGTAATAGAGGTTGATGCCACCCGAAAAGGCCGCCGATTCATATTTATAACCCGTTTCAATGTCGTAAAGTCTTTCCGCTTTTGGGGTAGCTTCCCGATCCAGGTTGGCATCCTTAAAATTGGTGCGGGTGGGTTCCCTGTTGGAGATCCCCGCAAAAGCATAGATGTTGTGGTTCGAGCCGGGGGTGAGGTAAAACCCAACTTTGGGATTAAAGAATTGGAAATCATGTTCCTGATCCAGTGACCGCAGGTCGTCGTCCATTCCTGACATATCATAGTTGATGCCACGGTATTGCATGTCCAAAAAGAGCCGAAGGAGTGGGGAAGCTTCCCAGTCAAACTTGGTAAACAGGTTGTGTTCGGTTTTCGTGCCGTTGTTGAAGTACCACTCGTAATCTTTCTCGGTGATTCCGGCATAGCGCATCCAGATGATCCGCCCGAAATGATCGCCGTCATATCGGTTCCATCCCCCACCAAAGGTCAGGCTGGACTGACTTGATAATTTTAAATCGCCCGAAAGCGTTGCGCCGTAAAAGTCATTTTCCATCCATTTCCGGCGTATCAAGTCACTGGTCTCAATGGTTTGAGCAGAGATTTGAATGGGTGATATCCCGTAATGATTTAAAGAATCCTTTTCTTTATACTGTTCATAAAAACCTTCGCCACGGGTGTAGTGAAGCGCTGCGGTGAGATGCAACTGTTGCCCTGCTGCCCAACTGTAAAATAATTGGGCATGTGTCTGTTTGTAATTGTCGGTTTGGTCGTCATAGTACTGTTCATTGCCCAACTCATCGGTATAGACGCCGGCAGGATTATATCGCCGGTCGGTTTCCAGCATTTCCTGCGGAACGCCCCACCAGCTGATACCTGTTTGTTGGTCACCATGAAGGATTATCATCTTTAAAAAGCTGTTGTCGAAATGCATGGTGCCACCCAGGTAGAGCGACTGATGATCCGAGAAAGCGTTTTTGATGTATCCGTCACTTTTTAGACGTGAATAGCGCCCTTCAAAAGAAAATTTTTCATTAATAAGTCCTGTGCCAAAGCGAATGCTGTTTTTAAAAGTATTGAAAGAGCCGGCAGTTGACGTTATTTCGGCGTAAGCCCGGGGATCGCTCGTGGTGGTCTGAAAGTTTATGGAAGCCCCGAAGGCTGCAGACCCTTGAGTGGAGGTTCCCACCCCCCGTTGTATCTGAACGTTTTCTACCGAATTGGCGAAATCGGGCATGTTGGCCCAAAAGACAGCTTGACTTTCCGAGTCGTTCAGAGGCACCCCATTCATGGTTACATTAATGCGGGTAGGATCGGTCCCGCGTATTCTGAGGTTGGTAGACCCCAGCCCGATGCCACTTTCGGAGGTGGAGACCAGCGATGGGGTTAATTTCAGAAGTGACGGAATGTCATTTCCCACCCCGGCGCCCCTGAGGGCCTCACCTGCCAGATCGGTATGTGCCACCGGTGTTTGATGACCGGCACGATAGGCCCTTACCACCACCTCCTCCGTCAAGTGGGATGCAGCTTTCAGGGTGATCTTCAGGTGTTTGGTTTTTCCCGGATCCACCATTGCTTGCCAGGTTTCGTAACCCATAAAGGAAACTCGGATTTGGACGGTGGGGGATGTGATGCCCGAAAATTGAAAATGTCCATCACGGTCGGTAACGGTTCCATGGTTTCCCGGATTCATCACTACGGATGCCCCGGCAAGGGGTTCCTGATTCTCAGAGTAAACGATACCCTGTAACATTCTTTGTGAAAACGTCTGGGCCGAAAGGAAGATCAGCCCCACTAAAAGCATTAATTTTTGCATAACAAAGCAGTTAATGTTTAACAATTAAACCATAAACTGCAATGGGAAAGCTTTTGAAGATATCATACATTCCCTTACCGGCATTACCCGGTCAGGTTCAAAGGGTATGATCTCAGCCATTTTTATTGGCACCCCATTGTAGTTGAATTTAAGGCAGAAATGAAAAGGTAGAAGGGCTTGTTTTGATTATATTTTTTTGTGTTTGGTTGGTTTTATGTTGCACAATAAACCTTGCCCATCTTTATCCTTTGCGTTTCTGTGTGCTATGAAAATTTGGGGATGAAAAATAAAAGGAGAGCGCTCATTTCCCTGCGCCGGCATTACCCGTATCAGGTTCAATGGGTGTGATCTCAGCCTCCTATTTGGGCACCCCGTGGCGGCAAATATAGAAACATTTAATTAAAAAAAGAGAACGCGATCTTAAATTATTTTGTTTTGGTGTCGGAAGCTATGGGCTTTGGGCTTCTTCAGTCGACTCCATGGAGATTATACAGACGATTGAGTCGACTGCAGGCAAACGACTGAGTCGACTGCAGGCAAACGACTGAGTCGACTGCAAGCAAACGACTGAGTCGACTGCAAGCAAACGACTGAGTCGACTGCAAGCAAACGACTCAATCGACCGTACAGGTTTTATTGTATTTTAATCTTTACTTTAAGATTTCCAATGAAGTAGAAAATACCATAACAGCACAAAGTTTATTATTAGGGGTGTGGCTAATTATTTTCCGTCTATTTTTCTCAAGTTCGCTTTAAATAATAAATTATCTGGAAATACACCAAATTTTCTCTATTTTCGTTGTTTGAAATAGTCTGATCAGGACAAAAATAGAATCACTCACATTGAGCCGATGGCTCAAAATTACGATTACATCAATATTTTGGAATATCATGACAAATCTTCGTATACTTTGGCTATTGCTGTTGGTTATTATTGGCGGCCATTTTTCAACAGCTCAACAATCGTATGACAGTCGACAACCTGATCGTCTGTTTAACGAAGCTCTGGAACATTACCGTAACGGTAGGTATGGAATAGCACGAAGTATGTTTGCCGACATACAGGAGATGTTTAGCCCAGGACAGAGCAATTTGAGAGCTGAATCGGCCTATTATTTGGCCATGGCCTCCTCTCACTTAAAGAATGAGGATGCTCAGGATCTTCTGGAGTCTTTCCTTGTTGATTTTCCCGAAAGCGGAATGCGGCCCTATGTTTATAAACGTTTGGGGGATCTGGACTATGAGGCGGGAAAGTATCGCAAAGCATTACGAAATTACAGATATGTAGAGGCCCGTAAACTGAATCGGGATACCCGTTACGACTTTAGGTTCAAGTCGGGCTATTGCCATTTTATGGAAGGAGAGTATGATCAGGCGCTTCCGGCCTTTTCAGAAATTCGCAATGTGGAAGGTCAATGGTGGGGCGCCGCTAATTTCTATTATGCCCATATCCAGTATGAGCAGGGCAATTATAATTCGGCATTGAAAATTTTTGAACAACTGAAAGATGAACCCGGATTTGGAGACGAGGTTCCTTTCTATATTGCACAGATCCATTATTTGCAGGGAGCGTATAAAAAGGCGATTGATTATGGGATGCCGCTGATTGAAGAGGCAGAAGGTGTCAGAAAGGCCGATATGGCACGTGTGGTGGGGAATGCATGGTATGCGCTTTCGGATTATGAGAATGCTGCTAAATATCTTTCCATGTCCGTTAGTCTGACCGAGGCCCCCCCCCGGCAGGATCTGTACCATTTGGGAATAAGTCTGTACCACTTGAAAAAGTATGAGGAGGCAGCAGAAGCGTTAACCCAGACTACCCTTGAAAAAGATGCCCTGGCTCAGAATGCCTATTACCATTTGGGCGATTGTTATTTAAAGATTAATGAAAAAGAGAGGGCTCGCACCGCTTTCGGGGCTGCTTCGGAATATGAATTCGATAAAGTGATTACCGAAGAGGCCATGTTTAATTATATCAAATTAAACTACGAACTGTCCTTCTCTCCTTTTAATGAGATTATCGACAGCTTCATGGAGTTTATTGACCGGTTTCCCAACAGTACCTATTTGGATGAAGCCTGGCAATATTTAGGACAGGCGCTTCTGACCACAAGAAATTACCAGCAAGCTCTTGAGGCTCTTGAGAAGGTGAAAAACAAAACGGCAGACAATTACCGGGCGCTCCAACGAATTGCTTATCATCGTGGCCTTGAGTTGTTTACCAATTTGCGCTTCGATGAAACCGTCGATATGTTGCAATACAGTCTGAAATATGGTGAGTACAATCGTGATTTGAAGGTGAAAGCCAGATATTGGCTTGGGGAAGCATACTATCGTTTGGAAAAATTCGATAAAGCCATCGAGAATTATGATATTTTTATCCATACGCCCGGGTCTTATTCTTTGGATGAGTTTAAAACCGCCCACTATAATATCGGGTATGCCTGGTTTAAGCAAAAGAATTATTCTCAGGCAGCTTCCTGGTTCAGAAAATATGAGAATCTGATGGGCAGTCGCCAATCACCAATGCTTGGAGATGCCCTAAATCGCATTGGGGATTGCTTTTATATGCAACGTGATTTTGATCGGGCCATCCATTATTACGATGCGGCTGCCAATGTGCCGGGGGCTTCGGCCGATTACGCATTGTATCAGAAGGCTTTTGCGCTTGGATTGGTGAAAAACCACCGTGGCAAGATTGAACAACTGCAACAGCTGGTGAATCGTTTTCCACAATCGTCCTATGTGGATGATGCGTATTACGAAATGGGACGATCTTATGTGGCACTGAATGATTTACCTACAGCCATCAGAATGTACAAGAAGTTAAAGGAGGAGTATCCTCGTTCCAACTTTTCCAAAAAGGCCATGTTGCAGCTGGGACTGGTTTATTACAATAGTGGAGATCTGGATCAGTCGCTGGCCTTTTACAAACGTGTGGTGAATGAGTTCCCCGGTACCCCGGAGGCAGAAGATGCTTTGCTGGGAATTAAAAACATCTATCTGGATCGAAATGATGCCGATGGATATATCAACTATACCCGTCAGGTGGGAGGCTTTGCAAGTATCGACAAACGGCAGGAAGATTCCTTGTCCTATATTACCGCAGAAAAACTTTATATGCAGGACAAGTGCTTGCAGGCCATAAATCAATTCGAAGCCTACCTGCGCAACTATCCTAACGGACGGTTTGTGGTTAATGCTCACTTTTATAAAGCAGATTGTCAATATCGCAATCAGGATTTGGAAAATGCACGTCGCTCCTTTGAATTTGTGGTTAGTCGACCCGGAAACATTTTTATGGAAGATGCATTGGTGAGTATTGCACGTATCAGTTTTCAACAAGAGCGCTATAGTGAAGCCCTCGGTTATTATGAGCGTCTGGAGAATGAAGCCGATGAGGAGGATCTAAGAAGGGAGGCTCTAATCGGTCAGATGCGCTGTCAGGTTTATCTGGGCGAACGACTTCAAAATGTTGCCCGACTGGCCGAACGGATATTGGCCGACCCCAAAACTTCTCCGGAAGTGGAGCGGGAAGCCCGTTTCCGAAAGGCGGAAGCCCTTCTGGAACTGGGTGAAAAGGAGTTGGCACTGGCAGAATTCCAAATCTTGAAAAAGAATACCAGTTCACCCGAAGGTGCTGAAGCTCGTTACCGTGTCGCCCAAATCCTGTTCGATCAGGGTAACAAGGATCTGGCAGAAAAAGAGATTTTTGATTTTGTAAACGTGGGTACGCCTCACCAATATTGGATGGCAAGATGCTTCCTTTTGTTGTCCGATATTTTTGAAAGTCGGGGGGATCAGTTCCAGGCTCGTCAGTATGTGGAGAGTTTGCTCGAAAATTATAAAAATAGAGATGATGATATTCGCGAAAGGGCAGAAATGCGCCTGAAGGAACTTAAAGATCAACAGGGAGCCGGAGAGTAGTAATATCTTCGGCCTTTGGTGATGATCATATTTCTGTTATCTAATATCTAAATATCTAACGATCTGTTTTCTATGAAGTCCGTCAATATAATTATACTGTTTTTTACCCTTTTCGTTTTCGGGGTAAATGGTTTGGCTCAGGAATCTTTAACCAAAGACGTTCGGGTGCAAAGAGAATATGTTCCTACCGTATTTGATGCCATGAAAATTAATCAGATGCCCGAAA
Organism: Thermophagus sp. OGC60D27; assembly: GCF_052400625.1. Classification (NCBI taxonomy): domain Bacteria; kingdom Pseudomonadati; phylum Bacteroidota; class Bacteroidia; order Marinilabiliales; family Marinilabiliaceae; genus Thermophagus; species Thermophagus sp. OGC60D27. Next base: position 213,788 of record NZ_JBQTGH010000008.1, on the reverse strand, counting down.
GGGAAGATACCATCGATTTTAATCCCCGATTCGGGTATCAATTATCGGTGCATCCTTTGTCCGGAATACCGGAAGTGTCACCGTTAAAGGCCGCCGCTCTGGCTCGTCAGCATCCGCGTGATCTTTACTCTTCCTATGTGAGGGGAGGATTGGGAAATTATCAATTGCTTTTCGGTGATATCTTTTACAATATTACACGTAATGAAAAATTTGCTTTCTCCATTGGGCTGCAACAGGAATCTTCATGGGGTGATTTGAAACTGGAAAATGATCGTTCGGTGGATGCCCCGTATCACAATACCAATGGGGGATTGTACATGCGACATTTCTTTGATGACAAGACGCTGGAACTGGATCTGGATTTTCATCGTTTGGCATATCGTTATTACGGCTTTCAGACCATTGACCCCGCAGCTGTGTATAATGTTTTTTTAGGAGATGGGACGAGTCAGGACGTGGTAGGTGCTAATCTGATCCCGGATGACAAACAGCGTCAGACGGCTTTTGATCTTCATTTTGGACTTCATGGTCAACAATCCGACTTGAATGACACTCGTTATCATTTAAACTTTGATTACGGTGGGTTCAATAATCGGACTGGCGTAGGAGAAAATAGCTTTTCACTGGGCGGCGATTTGTATATCCCTTTTGGAGCACTCTCGCTGAAGGTGGATGGAGCCGGGATTTATCGTAAGACAAATGTGCCGGAGGAGGATGAGAATCCTGAACTATTTGATTTTGAGGAGAGAGACCAGGTCTTTTTGACAGTGAATCCCAAAGTGGTCTTCCCGGGAAATAAATTGAAGGTAGAGGTGGGGTTAAACCTTACGGGTGAGTTTTCAGACTCGGAGAAGTTTTATTTGTCCCCGCATGTACGTGGCGATTTGATCATAGCCGAAGGGGTGGTTTCAACTTTCCTGGGCATGACCGGCCAGGTGCATCAGAACAGCTATCGCGATATTATGGAAGAAAACCCGTTTGTGTCGCCAGATGTACTGGTGCAACCTTCGTTTACCAATATTCGTGGATTTGCCGGGGTAAAAGGCAACTTCAGCAGTGCCACCTCTTTTACCGCTCGTCTCGATTATGAGTTTATTGAAGATGAGTACTTCTTTGTCAATCGTTTTTTTCTACGGGATGAAAGTGTTGACGATTGGGCGATGAGTAATCTTTTTGACGTTCAATACGATGATGCCACCTTGCTCACCCTTACCGGTGAATTTCTTATTCGTCCGGTACAGGAACTGGATATTATTCTAAAAGGGGTCTATTACGGTTGGACATTGGATAACTTTGATTATGCCTGGCATAAACCCGAAATGGAGTTGGGCATACGAGCCGGCTATACTTTCAATGAGGAATGGCGTTTTGATGCATCCTTTAATGTGATAGGAGAACGAAAAGCTCTTAACTCTTTGCAAGATGGTGATATTAAAAATCTTAGCTCGGTGGCGGATTTTAATTTGAGTGCAAATTATCAATTTAATAAGCGATTGCATTTTTTTGGCAGAATTCAGAATATATTTGCATCCAAATTTTATCCTTGGGCCGGCTACCCCATGCAGGGATTTAATGCCAGGGTAGGGGCCGGTTATTCTTTCTAAAACTTTTAAGAGGATCGCTGTCGAAATGAGAAAATGGCGTATTGAAGATTCCGAAGAGCTGTATAATATTAACGGCTGGGGAATCAATTTCTTTTCTGTCAATGAAAAAGGAAATGTTGTGGCCACACCACGCGGAAAAGGCGTTGAAGTGGACCTCCGAGAGTTGGTGGACGAACTGACTCTGCGCGATGTTGAAGCGCCCATGCTTATCCGGTTTCCGGATATTCTGGATAGTCGTATCGAGACCATGCAAAACTGTTTTTGCAAGGCCCGGGAAGAGTACGATTTCAAAGGCCAGAATTTTATCATTTATCCCATTAAGGTCAATCAAATGAGGCCTGTGGTAGAAGAGATTGTGGGGCACGGAAAAAAAGTGAACATTGGACTGGAAGCCGGTTCTAAACCGGAGCTACACGCCGTTATTGCCACCAACACCGATAGTGATTCTTTGATCGTATGTAACGGTTATAAGGATGAGGCTTATATTGAACTGGCTTTGCTGGCACAGAAGATGGGACGGCGTATTTTTCTCGTCATTGAGAAATTTAATGAGTTGAAGCTTATTACGCGTCTGGCACGGAAACACAAAATTCGTCCCAATCTGGGCGTACGTATAAAATTGGCCAGTTCAGGCAGTGGTAAATGGGAAGATTCCGGCGGAGACGTCAGCAAGTTTGGGCTTACCTCCAGTGAGCTGATCGAAGCCCTCGACTATCTCGAGACCAATGAAATGAAAGATTGCCTCAAATTGGTCCATTTCCACATTGGTAGTCAGGTAAATAAAATTCGTCGTATCAAAAATGCCCTGAAAGAGGCCTCTCAATTTTATATCGAGCTTCATAAATTGGGATTTAACGTGGAGTTTGTAGATATAGGAGGTGGACTGGGCGTCGATTATGACGGTACCCGATCGGCCAACAGTGAGAGTAGTATCAATTACAGCATTCAGGAATATGTGAACGATGCTGTCTATACAATGGTGGATGCCAGCAATAGACATCATATTCCCCATCCTAATATTATTACCGAATCGGGACGTTCTCTTACGGCTCATCATTCCGTCCTTATTTTTGAAGCGATGGAGGCTACCTCTGTACCTCAATGGGACGATGAGGATGAGATCTCGGAGGAGGATCACGACCTGGTGAAAGATTTGTATGCTTTATGGGATACCCTTAACCAGCCCAAAATGCTGGAAACATGGCACGATGCTCAGCAGATAAGAGAAGAAGCGCTCGACAGGTTTAGTCTGGGACTCATCGATTTGAAAACCCGTGCCCGGGTCGAACGATTGTTTTGGTCCATCGCCCGTGAAGTGCATCTTATGACCACCAAATTGAAACATGTTCCTGATGAGTTGTTGAATCTTAGAAAGCTGCTGGCAGATAAATATTTTTGTAATTTTTCCCTCTTTCAATCATTACCGGACAGCTGGGCCATCGATCAGATCTTCCCCGTGATGCCCATTCACCGACTGAATGAACGACCCGACAGGGTGGCAACCCTGCAGGATGTCACCTGCGATTCGGACGGGAAAATTGACAATTTTATTGCCACTCGTAACATCTCGTATTATTTACCGGTTCATAAATTACGAAAAGGGGATCCGTACTATATCGGTGTGTTTCTCGTTGGGGCTTATCAGGAGATCCTGGGCGATATGCACAATCTCTTTGGAGACACCAATGCCGTGCATGTCTCGGTTTCTGAAAATGGCTATAAAATCGATCAAATTATCGATGGCGAAACCGTTGCAGAAGTACTGGAATATGTTCAATACAGCCCCAAGAAACTGGTTCGAACCGTCGAAACATGGGTGACATCCTCTGTTAAATCCGGCGTTATTTCTGCCGAAGAGGGAAAAGAGTTTTTATCCAATTATCGGTCGGGCCTATACGGATATACTTATTTGGAATGAAACGAGCTTGAGATTGTTGGTCTCAACAGGAAATTAATTAAAAAGATTAAGTCGTGCGCGTTTCATCCAACCAATGAAACGGGTAATTTATTGAGACAAAAAAAGTTTGCAGATTAAAGTTTCAAAAATGCAACCTTTATTGGTATGGATTTGCGGGATTAAAATTTCCCTCTTTTATTATCTTTGCAGCTTATTTCATGAAAATACTTTAGAAGGTAGCCGAAGCTGTTTCCTTCTGACTGTTTCCCTTTGAACCTTCTTGCCGGAGATTAAGGGCATAAAAACAGACCATATAAAATTAATATAATGGGAATCGAACAACAGATTAAGGACGTCGTAACCCGGGCTATTAAGGAACTGTACGGGGCCGATTTTGAAACAGAAAAAGTACCACTCGAGAGAACTCGCAAAGACCAACCGGGCGATTATACCGTTGTGGTTTTTCCGCTTCTTCGTATTTCTCGTAAAAAACCCGAGGAGACCGGCACTGAAATAGGTGAATTTTTGAAAAGAGAATGTTCTGCCATTGCTTCTTTTGAGGTCATTAAAGGTTTTTTGAATCTTTCTCTATCTCATCAGTATTGGCTTTCAGTGCTTAAGGATGCTGTAGGTGCAGAAAACTACGGCTTTATTAATGCAACGGAGGAGTCGCCGCTCGTTATGATCGAATACTCTTCACCCAATACCAATAAACCGTTGCACCTGGGGCATATTCGTAACAACCTGTTGGGGTATTCTCTTTCGCGCATCGTTACGGCCAATGGTAATCGCGTGGTGAAAACCAATATTGTCAACGATCGGGGTATCCACATTTGCAAGTCCATGCTCGCCTGGAAAAAATGGGGCAATGGGCAGACGCCTCAATCAACGGGTAAAAAAGGGGACCATCTGGTTGGAGACTTCTATGTTAAGTTCGATCAGGAATACAAAAAGGAATTGGCCCAATTAATGGAGCAGGGGATTACCAAAGAAGAAGCCGAAAAAGAATCACGCCTAATGCAGGAGGCTCGTGATATGCTTCGAGCATGGGAAACCGGCGATCCCGAAGTGGTGGAACTCTGGAAAACCATGAATGGTTGGGTATATGAAGGGTTCGATGCTACCTATAAATCTCTGGGCGTCGATTTCGATAAAATATATTACGAATCGCAAACCTATACTGTTGGGCGGGATCTGGTATTGAAAGGACTGGAGAAGGAGCTCTTCTATCGTCGCGACGATGGCAGTGTCTGGGCCGATCTCTCACAAAACGGATTGGATGAAAAACTGTTGCTTCGATCCGACGGCACCTCTGTTTACATGACACAGGATATCGGTACCGCCAGAATGCGGTTCGACGACTACAATATTGACAAGATGGTTTATGTGGTAGGGAACGAACAAGACTATCATTTCAAAGTGCTATCCATCTTGCTCGACCGCCTCGGTTTTGAATGGGGTAAAAGCCTAATTCATTTTAGCTATGGCATGGTGGAATTGCCCGAAGGTAAGATGAAGTCGCGGGAAGGAACCGTGGTCGATGCCGACGACCTCATAGAAGATATGGTCAATACTGCTCGCGAAATGTCCAAAGAGTTGGGAAAACTCGACGGATATACCGACGAAGAGGCCGAGCGTATTTATCGCATCATAGCCCTGGGGGCACTGAAATACTTCATTCTTAAGGTGGATCCCCGGAAAAATATGACCTTCGATCCCCGTGAATCCATCGATTTTAACGGCAATACCGGACCTTTTATTCAATATACTTATGCCCGGGTGCAGTCCATTTTCAGGAAGGCCAAAGAGAAAGGTATTGACACTGCTCTCGACCAACTGGTAAGAGACGTTTCGCTTACACCCAAAGAAACGGAAGTGTTGAAAATGATCGGCAATTTCCCCAATGTGGTTAAAGAAGCCGGAGAAGTTTACAGCCCCGCTTTAATTGCCAACTATGTTTACGATCTGGCCAAGGAGTTCAACCAGTTCTATCATGAGTTGCCCATCGTTTATGAAGAGGATGAGGCGCTTCGTGCCAATCGGCTGGCATTGACCTATGCGGTGGGGAAAACAATTAGGAGTGGAATGTGGCTGTTGGGGATCGATGTACCCGAAAGAATGTAATAGCCCTGAATTTAGATGGTTTTTTGTAATGGCTGTCTGAAAACAATGTGATACTCTGTTCGGTGAATGGCCTAACAGAGTTGTCACAGTGTGGCATTAACTTAAGTTAATGCCATCGTGATCCATATTTTGGGATCACAGATTGTAAGATGCCAGGTGGTACTCGCCTTTCCTCTCTCCATCAATCTACTCTTCCACCCTTCTTTCCCATGTGTCCAATTCTCTCTCCTCAACGCAAGGTTTTAATGATGCGAACCAGAGGAAGCATTAAATGTATGGTGAAGTGGCAGTTTTAGGTTAATGTTCTCTATTGGAGAAATTAGAGGGAGTAACCCCGAAATGTTCTCGAAAGCATCTGCTGAAATAACGTGGGCTACTGAATCCTACCGAATAGGCTATGTCAGAGATGCTGCTTCCGGATGGTTTATTTAAAATCATTTGGGCCGCTTTTTTAAGTCGGATGGTCTTGATAAAGTCATTCGGTGTTTGTCCGGTTAAACCTTTAATTTTGATAAAGAGGTTTGTTCTCCCTAACCCCATTTCTTTTGCAAATTCCTCGACTTTAAATTCATTGTTTTCAATATTTTTCTCAATTATCTTTATGGCTTTTTGCAATAATTTTTGATCCATAGAATTTGTGGTGATCTCTCTCACTTCAAAAGAGGAGCCTGTAGTAAATTTTTGTTGTATTAAAGCTCTGTTTTGAATGATGTTTTTAATTCTTGTTTTAAAGAGTTTGACGTTAAAAGGTTTGGTGATATAATCATCGGCACCGGTCTCAATCCCTTCAATCTTATATTCCACTGCCGTTTTTGCAGTAAGGAGGACAATGGGGATATGACTGGTTTGAATATTACGTTTTAGCTTGGCACACATTTCGGTTCCAGAAATAACGGGCATCATAATATCCGAAATAATGAGGTCCGGTTGAGTCGTTATTGCCTTCTGAATTCCTTCTTTCCCATTGGAGGCTTCTACTATATTATAGGTGGATTGGAGGAGTTCTGTTAGAAAAGTTCTTACATCAGGCTCATCGTCAACAATTAATATTTTGGAAGCATCGGGTGCTGCAACCATTTTGGGTTTCTCACTATCGGAGGGTGTTTTTGGGTCCAGAAAATAATGGGTGAGAGGTTTGCTATGGTTGGGGGGGGCCTTTTTTGAAACTAATTTTGCGTTTTTAAAGTGTTCTTTGCCTTTTTTTAGGTTAACGGTAAAGCAAGTTCCCTTTCCTTCCTGGCTGGTAACGAAGATGTTTCCTTCATGTTTTTTGATGATTTCTTGTGACAGGGCCAGTCCGATACCACTTCCAAGTTCACTGTTTTTTCCTTTTGAATTGTCAATCTGATAAAATCGGTCAAATACTTTCGTGGTTTCAGCTGTTGACATCCCCCGGCCGTTATCTGATATTAAAATGTTGACCGAATTTTCATATTCTTCCACCTTCAAAGAAATGCTTCCGGTCTTTTTTTCCACAAATTTAAAAGCATTGGAAATGAGGTTGAAAATAACTTTTTCCATTTTATTTTTGTCGAACCAAATAAGGGGGCCTGAAGGACAATTAAACTGGTAATCAATTTCCATATGTTGAGCATATTCAGAAAAGGATTGAAAAATCTCATACAAAAATGTGTGCAAATTATGTTCTTCAATATTCAGTTGTGAAAAACCTTGTTCTAGTTTTCTGAAAGCTAATAGTTCGGTGATTAAATTATTTAATCGGGCTGCATTTTTATGGATGATTAAAAGCTTGTTGTACAGGTCGGGTTTAATTTTAGGGTTTTCCAGAACGGTCTCCAAATTCCCGGTAATAAGCGTTAATGGGGTCTTAAATTCATGCGATATGTTGGTAAAAAATTCTAACTTCTCTTGATTGATTTTTTGAATTTGTTCTTTTTTATGTTGTTCGGTTTTGATTTTCTCCTTTAACCTGATTTTTGATCTGTATGTTTTGTTTAACCACCAGATGATCAATATGATTGTTAATAAATAAAACGAAATTGCATACCATGTTTTATATAAGGGGGGTAATACTCTGATGAGGAGACTTTTTTCCTCCACTACAGTGTCTTCAATGCCATTAAGTCCTTGGACGCGAAAGGTATATAACCCCGGATCCAGATTGGTATATGTTACGCGATTCTGAATGCCCGCATTGATCCATTCCTGATCAAAATTTTCAAGCATGTAGCGATATTTACTAGGATTGGTAGATATGTAATTGCTGGTGGAATAGGAGATGGTCAACACGTTTTGCCCATGATGTAGTTGAATCCTGTTGGTGTAAGCAAAATCTTTGGTGAGAATCTTGGATTCATCGTTGGGGAATACTTTTTTATTGTTGACAAAAAGGGATGTAAAATATAAGTTGAATTGGGATCTTTGTTGTAACAAGTTTTCCTCCTTGAAGGAAATAAGTCCATCGAGGCCTCCCACAAACAAATGGCCGTCATTGGTGATAGCGAGGGCTCCTTTGTTGAGTTCACTCAACGGAAATCCATTACTATGGGTGTAATTATAAAAATGATTAGTTTCGATATTAAATCGGGAAAGCCCCTTGGAAGAAGAAACCCAAAGGTTATTGTTGAGAGAAGATTCTTTGATGCCAAGAATAAAGTTGCTTGGTAAGGCATGACTGTTTATGGTATAACTTTTAAATTGATTTTTGTTCCGAAGATATTGATACAGCCCGCTTCCAAAGGTGCCAATCCATAATCTGAATTTTTGATCCTCATACACAAATGAAATGTTGTCATCAATGATTGAATTGTGTATGGCGTTTAGATGGTGGTTTTTTATGGTCCCTTTTTTATCGTCATAAGAATAAAGACCTTGTTCCTCCGTCCCAATCCAAAGTTTTTCAAAGCTGTCGAGAAATATGCAATTGATCGGCGTATCCCCCATAACTCTTTTTCCTTCTTTATCTAAGAAATAAGACATACGGAGATTGACGGGATTAAACAGGTATAACCCCTTTTTGGTTGCTAACAGAAATTGGTTGTAGTAGGGGATAATATCTTCTATGATATCCGGTGTTTGAATGTCGTCATTTTCAGTTTGTGATAATGAAATCAAGTGGTCGGTATGGGTGTTTAGCATAAAAAGGCCGCCTAGGTGAGTTCCAATGAGTAAGGTATCTTGATTAAGAAATGCAAGGGTTTTAACGTTGTTATATTTCTGTCCGGTGTTGGAATCTTGAATGTAATAGTGTTTAATTTCTTGCGTGGTTTTGTCAAAGAAGTTTACCCCGCCGCCTTCTGTCGCGATCCATAAGTTACCCTTCTTATCTTCGAGGATTTCCCCTGTTATATTAAAGCTAAAACCATGGCCGTCATCCGATAGGTTTGGATACTTTTTATAAATGTTAGATTTTGGGTTAAAATAACTAATGCCGCCAAAGTAAGTTCCGACCCACATATTTCCTTGTCTGTCTTTTAGAATGGAATAGATGCTGTTGTGAGAGAGAGTATTGGTCTTGTTTTTTTCGTGAACGTAATTGGTGATGCTGTTGGTGGCGGGATCAATAATGCTAAGCCCAAGAAATGTTCCAATCCAGATTTTGCCGTCTGGCCCTTCATTGATGTCTCGTACAATATTATGGGCAATAGAGGAAGAAATGGTATCATGCACCAAATGGTCAATTAAATGCCGATGCGAATTTAGATGAAATATGCCATTGTTGCTGGTTCCGATCCAGGTTTGTTTTCTGGAATCCGTAAATACTGAAGTAACATTTATAGGCAGGAGTTTTTCTGTTTTTTGAGAGGAGGGAGTAAAAATATATAGTCCATCACTTGTTCCGATCCACAGCGTTTGCGAATTATCGGTATAAAGAGTTTGAACAGCCCGGTTGCCTACCGACATATTAGAGACTCTGTTAAAGCGTTTTTTGTTTGGATCGAGTTCGAAAAGACCGGTTTGTGTGCCAACTAAAATTTTATCTTGATAGGGTAGAAGGGTTAGAATCCCATCGAAAGGAAATTGTTGGAATTTTAAATTCTTTAGGTTTAGTTTGGATATCCCATTTTTTGATACCACCCATATTCTGTTTTCTTCAGAAATGATTTTTTTGATCGAGTGGCTAAGCAAAGTGGTCGAATCGCCTTTTTGTGGTCGGAGCGTGGAAATTGTTGATCCGTCATAAAGATTGAGGCCATCTCTGGTTCCGATCCAGATCCTTCCCAAACTGTCCTGTGCCAAAGATGTTACTGAGTTTTGTGACAAGCCCTGTGATATACCCAAATAACTGAAATTTATGTCTTGCGAGTAGAGTGGGCATAAGTGAAGAAAAAGAAATGCTGCTACAAGGCTTTTAATTTTTGTCATTGCCAAATATTTTTTTTGATATCAGTTTTTAAGGTTAGTTTTATAAATAGTGTTAATGGAATTTCACGGCAAAAAAAATCATTCCGGGAAAATTGGGGGGTGATAAATGTACAACCCATGTATGAAATAGTACATAAAAATAATAGATGGTGTTTTTTAGGGGCTGATAAATAGGGGTGTAGACATGGTGTATTTTTTTGATACATTTTTTGGATTTACATGGTATTTGGCTGTGTTTCGTCTGCCTTACTTTCGTGGTTAATGATAAAATTTAAAAAAAAATTGAAAGTTCTATTGTTATGAAAGTCTTTTTCTGTTATGTGTTGTTAATTGTCTCAGCTTTGTTTATAATGAGTAGTTGTAAACAAAGTCAAAGTAAAACAAATTTTGAAAGATTAGTAGATAAAAACCTGGAATTTGCAGAAAAGCAGACCAAATTGATGGCCGAAAATGCCTTGAGCAAGGGCTGGCTCCCTAGAGCCTTACATCAGGATGGGAGTATTTATTCTGTTGGCAAAAAATTTGATTGGACAGAAGGTTTTTTCCCGGGATCTTGCTGGTATTTATATGAATACAGTAAAAACCCTCAGTGGAAAGAAATGGCACAAAAACTTCAGGCATCATTTGAAGAGCATCGATTTAATAAGCATAGCCATGATTTAGGATTCGTTTTTTATTGTTCTCATGGGAATGGCTATCGACTGACCAATAGTGATTCCATGAAGCAAGTGTTGATTGATGCGGGAAATTCTTTGATTACTCGATATGACTCAACCGTTGGGTGTATCAAATCGTGGGACGTGGATAGAGGTTGGCAATCCAACAGAAACTGGGAATATCCGGTGATCATTGACAATATGATGAATCTCGAATTGCTTTTCAGGTTAAGTGAAATTACAGGTGATCCCAAATATCAGTCTATCGCAATATCTCATGCCGATAAAACGTTAGAGAATCATTTTAGAAAAGACGGTAGTTCTTATCATGTGGTGGATTATGATTCTATTTCCGGTGTTGTCAGGAGTCGGCAAACGGCCCAAGGTTTTTCTGACGAAAGTGCCTGGGCGAGAGGCCAAGCCTGGGGACTATATGGATTTACCATTTGCTATCGTTTTACCCATCAACAAAAATATTTGGACCAGGCACTGAAAATTGCCCGGTATATTCTGAAAAATGCCAACCTTCCTGAGGATAAAATTCCTTATTGGGATTTTATGGCGCCAAATATTCCTGCAGAACCAAGAGATGCCTCTGCTGCGGCTATTACCGCTTCAGCCCTGATTGAATTGAGTGGATATGTTAACGGTGGAGACAATTATATGGATGAAGCTGTGGCGATACTGAAGAGTTTGTCTTCAAAGCAATATAGGGCCGGTATTGGAGAAAACGGAAATTTTATACTAAAACACAGCGTTGGAAGCATCCCTCACAAGTCGGAGGTTGATGTGCCTATTGTTTATGCGGACTATTATTACATCGAAGCGCTTATTCGCCTGATGAATTATGACAATCCAATAAAGTAAATCATTGGATCTTGTTTTATATGCTAGAGGTAAAGGTATTATGATGAAAATAAAATGGTTATTTCTGTTTTTTATTTTTTCCATCAGTTTGTCTGCGCAAAACAGTGTACTGTGGGAAGACTTCGTGGAGAAAAAAACGAAAGGAGGTATTCCCGTACTCCCTGATTTTTCTTTCGCAGGATATCACTTTAGTGAAAAAGGAATTTCCAAGGTTGAGTACAGAATTTTTGATGTGACCGAGTTTGGTGCGATTCCTGACGATGAAGTCTCCGATAAAACGGCGATCCGAAAGGCTGTTAAAGCGGCAGAAAAAAATGGCTGTGGAATTGTTTTTTTTCCTAAAGGGAAATATATCATTAATAGGAGCGGCGATGATGATGAACCTATCTTTATAACCTCATCTAGAATTGTATTTCGAGGGGAAGGGGCCGATGAAAACGGTAGTGTCTTATTCTTTGATCGGGATTTGCCGGCATCCGATCCCCATAAGTTGTGGAGTGTTCCGTTTGCCATTCAAGTTAAAGGTCCCGGAAAAGAAAAGTTGCTGACAAGAGTGGTATCTGATAGCAATAGAGAAAGTTATGAGGTAGTGATGGAGGATCCCTCAAAGATAAAGGCAGGTGATTGGGTGGTTTTAAAACTTCAAAGTAAAGATAAAGAGCTTATAAATAAAGAGCTGTATACTAAAGAGGCACGACCGGAATGGACTTCCATTCAACAAAAAGGAGTTGTGGTGAATGAATTTCATTTAGTTAAGAGTGTCAATGGTGATACTGTCTCATTTTATAATCCTTTACATCATAAAATTGAGGCCAAATACAAGTGGTCGCTTTACAAAGCCAGTTATGTTGAAGAGGTTGGTTTTGAGGATTTAGCCTTTGAAGGTAATTGGTTGAAACCTTTTGTTCATCATCGGTCTGCTCAGGATGATGGCGGTTGGAGCATTCTTAAAATGGACCGGACTATTAATTCTTGGATCCAAAATTGTCGTTTTCGAAATGTAAGCCGTGTTATTCATATTTCCCGTTCTGCGTTTTGTACTGTATTAGATGTTGTTGTAGATGGTAATTCAGGCCATAACGCTGTTTCTGTAGGAGGTGGATCGACCGGTATTCTGGTGGCGAAAGTGGAAGATAGGGCTGGGATGTGGCATACCAGCGGTGTCTCCGGTGGAGGGTGTGTGGGAAATGTTTTTTGGCGTTGTTCACATACAGATGATACATCTTTTGAAATGCATGCTTCGCAACCTCGGTGCACTTTGTTTGATAATGTGAGAGGAGGTTTTTTCTCGGGAAGAGCAGGCGGGGCTATTCAAAATTTGCCAAACCATCTTTCCCATCTTGTACTGTGGAATTATTGCGAAATAGACGAATCTGAAGAGAATTTTGGTTTTTGGGCATCTAATACAAAGTATTGGAAAATTGTTCCTCCCATAATTATTGGCTTTCATGGCTCGGGAACCACATTTAAAAAGGAAGATCTTTTATTTGAAGAAAGTACCGGAATTAAAGTAAAACCGGAGTCGCTTTTTGAGGCTCAATTGGAATTAAGACTAGGAGAATTACCCAGGTGGCTGCTCCCATATCAATAATGCGTAAAGAGTATTATTTAATTGTTTTTTCTGATTTTTTGAATTGATAAAAACTAATAGATTACTATGAAAAAAAATCTGTTTCTAATTTTTGGTTTTGTATGTTTAAATCTAATAGGGTTTGGATGTACAGAAGATTCCTTTTATTCATCAGAAGGGAAATATCAGAATCCGTATGACCTGCGTTATGCGGATGTTTTGAATGCCCGGGAATACTCCTCTATTCATACCGGGAAACCTACGGTGATGACCGGAGGATTAATCCCCGTTTTTGAAATTGTAAGTATTAAGGATGGTGATGGCAATCTCTTGACGGGAGAATACTTGTCAACCGTTTCAATTTTGAATGCCGATACCATTGAAAATTCATTGGATGCGGATGACTGGTATGTGTTGGACGGGGATACCGTTAAGTCTTATACGGGCGTTGACAGCTATGAAGCCGGCATGATTGTAATTGAAGATGAAAATCCTTATGGAATTGGAGACTATTATTTCACCATAAAAGTGACAGTGACGACTCCTGAAGGGGAAAAGCTCTCAACTACTTTTGAGGATGCGTTTCATTTACAGATAGGACCTAAACTGGTTAATAATTTATTGTATTGGCCCATTGTTCAGAATATAGTTGTAGAGGGTAGTTCTTCTACTACCAAACCTTTTATTTTGGAAGGAAACAGTGAAGTTATTTTCTCGCTGGAAAGTGATACCGAGAAATTGACTATTGATTCTGAAACGGGGGTGGTTTCTCTTATCGCCGGGTATAGCGTAACCGAAAATGATACCCTTATTCCAACCATCAAAGTTACCAGCAAAATTAGTGGTGAGGAAGTGTCATTTCAGGGTGAAGATTTTCTGAAATTGATTGTTTCTAAAGATCCCCTGGAAGATATCCCTTCGGTGGATATGATCAATATTTTTTATCCTACGATGGAAGCAAGAAATTCTATTTATGGTTATACCTATAAAATCGTTTCAGCAGGAAGTGTTTCTGAAGCCAATGTATGGACTCCTCAGTCTTTTAAAAACAGTTTTCCCGGAGCAGTTGATGAGCGACCCGCCGATATTGCCTCTTCCATTAAGAGCATAATGACCAATGTAACTTCCGGCGATAATTTGCCACATGAATCGTGGGTTATCATGAACAGTCAAAATATCTCTCTTTATAAGAATGATTTTGATATGGAAGCCATTTTCTACATCCAGAACAAATATGTTGAATATCTGGATGATGGACGGACACCCACTAATCTGTCGGTAAAAGTTACGACTGAATATACCGGAGATGTGCAAAAAACCGTTTGGGAGGATGTTAGTGATATAGTTGTTTGTGCCATCCAAAATGATCCTGAAAATACATTTGTTGGCCTTCCCTATCCTGGTGATCAGACCGGGGACGATCCGGATGGGAAAAAGGGACCCAATGCTGATGGTAGATGGGTGAAGTGTGTATTGGATCTTTCGCCTTATAAGGAGTCTAAGAATTTTACGCTGGCTTTTCATCTGGAGTCCTTATACGATGGTGTAATTGTTTATAACGGAACTCCGGGCGGACGCCCTGGGCGGTATTATATCTCTGATGTTCATTATGTTGCCAAAATAAAATAATATAAAAAGATAATACGATGAATAAATATATATTTGTTTTAATCGCTTTTATAATATCTTCTTCTGTTTTTGCACAAAAAAAGGTGACCGGGACTGTTTATGATGAGGAAAATGTTCCATTGCCCGGCGCTACAGTTGTGAAAGAGGGGACCACCAATGGTACCATTACGGATGTTAATGGCTATTTTGTCATAGAGAATGTTAATGAGGGTGATCGGTTGGTGATTAGTTTTATAGGTTTTGAATCATCGACCGTTGACGTTGGGAATAAAAGTAATATTACTGTCGTATTAAAAAGTACGATAACTGAGTTAGACGAATTGGTGGTTGTGGGTTATGGTACTACCAAAAGAACGGATCTAACCGGTTCTGTTGCTTCCATTAAAACGGATGATCTGGCAAAAGCATCTGTTTCCAACTTCGACCAGGCTTTAGCCGGTCGAGTGGCGGGTTTAAGTATTACCTCTGTGGATGGAACCCCGGGTGAAAAATCAAATATCGTAATTCGTGGCGGGAACTCTATCACCGGAGATAATTCTCCGCTGTATGTGGTGGATGGAATGCCGCTTGATGATTTCGACCCTGCCACGCTCAATACCAATGATATAGAAACTTTTGACATTCTTAAGGATGCTTCTGCCACAGCTATCTATGGTTCGAGAGGTGCCAACGGAGTAATCATTATTACCACCAAAAAAGGAAGAAACGATGGTAAGACTGATGTCAGAGCCGGTGTTTCTTACCGAACCGATTGGATCCCTACACGGCTGGAGGTGCTAAGTCCTTATGAATTTGTTAAGTATCAGGAGATGGTGGCTTATGCAATGGATGGCTATATTCCTTCACAGTATGTGAAATATTTTAGTACATCATATGTTGATCCCTCCTATTATTTGGATTCAGAAGGTATTGACTGGCAGGAGCGGGTCTTTAGGGCGGCTCCCAGTATCAACGCCAATGTGAATATTAGCGGAGGAAATAAAAATACCTCTTTCTATTATTCCGGGGAATTCCTCAAGCAGGATGGGACACTTATCAATACCGGATTTGAAAAGCTTATCAACAACTTGAAAATTCGTCATAAAATTAACAATAAAGCAGATATTGGTGCGCAACTGCAATATTCCTATATGAACAGAAAGGGGTTAAGCGTCAGAGGAAATTCCTATACCAGTGTGATTCGAGATGTGATTCGTTTTCGTCCGGTAGAGCCCGTTGTTGACGATGGTCTGGAGGAAGGAGGATATGATCCGATGGATCCCAACTATCGATATTATTTTAATCCGGTTAAAAACCTCGAAAATACAGACCGCCAATATCGTTCCTATGTTTTTCGCGGGGGACTGGATTTCAAATATAAGTTTACCAAGGAATTGGTATTGTCGATGAGAGGTAATTATCAGATGGATTTACGAAAACAGCATTTGTTTTATGGTGAAGATACCCAGCAGGGATCCAGAGGAAACGATCTGATAAATGGCTCAGTAACCCTGCCCATGTATTCCACTTTATCTACCTCCAATACTTTGACTTATAGCAAACGAAAAAATGGGAATAAATATTCTGCGTTGATTGGGGTGGAAGCCCAAACCCGGCGCTATGAATATGCTTATATGAAAAACTCTCAACTACCCACCGACTTATTGGGAATTGATAATTTGGGGATTGGAATTGCGCCCTCATTACCACAAACCAGTGCCTCGGAAAATAGGTTGCTATCATATTTTACAAGAATTAATTATGATTATAAAAGTCGATATTTGTTAACCGCCACGTTCCGGGCCGATGGGTCTTCAAAATTTAAAAACAATCCGTGGGGATACTTTCCTTCCTTTGCCGCTGCGTGGAGAGTGAAAGAAGAAAGCTTTTTGACAGGCCTTGGATGGCTGTCCAACGCCAAAATAAGAGCCGGATGGGGCCTTACCGGAAATAATCGCATTGGTGATTTTGAGTCGTATAATCAATTGGGCGTAAGTACTTCCAGTGGTTATGTGTGGGGAAATGGTGAAGATTATAATCCAGGCGTCTATTTGGTCAACATGGGTGTTCCTGATTTAAAATGGGAGAAAACCGCGCAAACCAATGTCGGTTTAGATTTGGGATTCCTCAATCAACGTATTTCTGCCAACATTGATTATTATCACAAGAAGACTTCTGATTTGTTGCTGGATGCGGAAATGGCTTTGCATACCGGATTTGATAAGGTTCAGCAAAATGTGGGAGAAGTTGAGAATAAAGGATTGGAAATTGTTATTAATAGCGAAAATATTCGCAAAAAGAATTTCAGATGGAGTAGTTCATTCAATATTTCTTTTAATAAAAACAAGGTATTGGCACTTAATGCTGGTCAAACAGAAATTTTGACCAATCCCGACTGGAACTATGGATACAATGAGTACCAGTATGTGACCCGAATCGGGGAGCCTGTGGGGATGATCTATGGCTTGCAGTTTGATCGCATATATCAAGTGAGTGATTTTAATTACGACAACGATACCGGCGTATATCAACTTAAGGAAGGCATTCCTGACAATGGCAATGCCATTATTGCTCCGGGGAGTATTAAGTTTGTTGACCAAAATGGGGATGGAACCATTAATAGTAGTGATCGTGTTATTATTGGAGACCCTCATCCTAAACATTTTGGCGGATTTAGTAATACTTTCGAGTTTTTAAATGGCTTTGATTGTCAAATCTTGTTTCAATGGTCCTATGACTTTGATATCCTGAATGCGAATAAAGCAGTTTATGCCAGCCCCGATGGTACTTTTAACGGTTTATCTGCGTTGTCTCAATCCTGGACGCCATATTATACAGATACCGATGTGAGCTCTCGTGTTTACCAGTCTGTATATGGTACCGCCCCCACAGGAAATCAGATTGATTCACGTTTTGTGGAAGATGGCTCCTACCTGAAGTTAAAAACAATGGTTGTAGGTTACACCCTTCCGGATAAATTGGTTAAGCGAATACATATTCAAAAAGCCAGAATTTATGTGTCCGGAAATAATCTCTATACTTGGACAAATTATTCCGGATATGATCCCGATGTATCCGTCGGGAAGTATGGCGCCCTTACCCCTAATCTGGATTATTCGGCTTATCCGCAAAGTTCTTCCGTGGAAATAGGAATTGATATTAACTTTTAAATAACAGAATGAAACGAGCATGGTGAAAAAGGGTTGGGGAAAAAGTGATGCCATGCCCGTTTCATTAAATTAATGAGTTTAATT
Source organism: Thermophagus sp. OGC60D27 (assembly GCF_052400625.1). Classification (NCBI taxonomy): domain Bacteria; kingdom Pseudomonadati; phylum Bacteroidota; class Bacteroidia; order Marinilabiliales; family Marinilabiliaceae; genus Thermophagus; species Thermophagus sp. OGC60D27. Next base: position 195,882 of record NZ_JBQTGH010000008.1, on the reverse strand, counting down.
AATAAAATACTAATGAGGAAGTCATGAAAAATATAAATTTCTTTTTGTCGATACTGGGCATCTTGTTTTTATTGATTCCAACAAGCTGTGACGATTTTTTGGAGGTTGAACCTGACTCCACCTGGGATATTGATGCTTTTTATTCGGATGAAACAGAGTTGGATCTTGCTCTGGCAGGTATTTATTCAGTTTTCGCAAGCGATAAAGTTTATGGTGGTAGTTTGATTACATTCGAGGCAGGAACAGATGAGAGTTTTTATAATCGACGTTATAATGATAATTGGACGGTTGGGCTATATCGTTATACCGCTGCTGATACTGATATAAAGGATTTTTGGAATGAATTGTATAATGCCATCAATCTCTGTAATTTGATGGAGGAGAAGATCGGGAATTCAGAGCTTTCGGAAGAGATCGTTAACCGTTATCTGGCTGAGGAACGTTTTTTGAGAGCTTTCGCTTATTTTCAATTAGTTAAGTGGTTTGAGGATGTGCCTATGCCATTAACTTATACTAAGGATTTGTCTGATAATAACTTGCCTGTGTCGCCCATGGAAGAGGTATATGCTCAGATCGAAAGTGATTTTGATTTCGCATCTAAATATCTTCCACATCCCTCGGATGCAGATTATCTGCCGGGACGTGCACATAAACTGGCTGCACATGGTATGTTGGCAAGGGTTTATATGAAAATGGCCGGTTATCCTTTAAAAGATACCGATAAATATATTTTAGCCAAAAACAGATGTGACAGCGTCATCCAGGATGGTTTTTGTCATTTAACCGTTAATTCTGACACGTTGGGATACCGAAATCTGTTTCTTAACTATATCCAGAATGAATACAATTTGAATGAATCTCTCTTTGAAATTTCATTTCGTGATTTGAGCGAATCCGGAATTTATGTTTATGGCCGATTAGGTGGAGTAAATGGTTTAGCCTTTAATTATGGCGGAACAAATGTGGGATACCCTTCAGCCTATGCCATGATGAACGCCTCACCAGTTCTCCCTTTAATCTATGAGGAGGGAGATAAACGTATTGAATGGAATATTCCTGCTATTTCTTATTCATCTAGTGGCGATGCACAAAGAGTAACCAGTCATTTGAGCAGGAGCTACTGCCCCGGTAAATTCAGAAAATGGGAACCGGCCGATTGGGCCGACCTGGATCGTAAGGTGGAAGATGGCATGATCGAACCCTATGTGGTTTTGGAAGCGACGACCAATCCCAATAAAAATTTTTCTAATATTAATTATCCCGTTCTTCGATATGCCGATATTTTGTTGATGTATGCTGAAGCAGACAATGTCATCAATGACGGCCCTACTGCTCAGGCCATTGCTTATCTTAATTTGGTGAGAGATAGAGCCGGACTTCAACCTATTGAGGCGGTTAAACCTTTTGTCATTGCTTCCAAAGAAAACTTTTTTGAAGAGATCATGGATGAACGCATGCGTGAGTTTTGTTTTGAGGGGATTCGTAAAATGGATCTTATTCGTTGGGAGAAGTTGGGAGAAAGACTTGATTTCTTGGCTCAGGTAATCAAAGGGGATAGTGATTATGACAGTACCAATGGAGATCATCAGGCTTATCTGCGGGCCAGCAACTATTTTGAGGCTCCCAAATATTTAACACTTCCATATCCTGAACAAGAGGTAAATATCAATAATAAACTTGAACAGAAAGCTCTCTGGAAATAATAGTTTAAAAATATAAAGGTTCTACTTAAATTATGCATATAATTGACGTAGAACCTTTTGTGGAAAAACAAAAAACACAAAAAAATGAATGTAAAAAGAATTGGAATTTTATTTTTTCTTTTCATACTTGCAGTTGTGGGAGGCAACGCAGCTGATAAAGAAAAAGCACCCAATGTTATTGTAATATTCCCGGATCAGTACCGACAATTTAGTTTGGGATTTTGGGCAAAAGATGATAATGCTCGTCATATTCAGGGAAATCCGGATCCTGTTCATACGCCTGCCCTAGATAAGCTGGCTGAATCAGGGGTTGTTTTTAACCGGGCTATGAGTAATTTCCCTTTGTGTAGCCCCTTTAGGGGAATGATGCTCACCGGTAAATATCCTTCATCTAACGGAATAACTGCCAATTGCCGAAAAGACCGAAAAGTGGGAATTAAGGTGGATGGAAAGGCCATTGGGAATATCTTTTCTGAGGCCGGGTATGAAACTGCCTATTTTGGTAAATGTCATTGGCAACGGACCGAGCCTCTTTTTGATAAGGAAGGAAATTATGTCGGCACCACCGAAGCTCCCGGTGGCCATTATACTAATAATTACGATACTTATGTCCCTCCGGGTGGACCCCGCCTCGGATTTGATTATTTTTTCCAAACCTTACGCGATACGCATACCAATCCGCTGTGCTACTCCAATGATCCAAAGGCCATTAATGGATTGAAAGACGGGGAACTCTATATGCCTCACCGCTTTAATGCCGCCGTAGAAACCGAAGCTGTTTTAAATTATTTGGATAATACCCATAACCAACGAGATCCTGAAAAGCCATTTTTTATTACTTGGTCTCTGAATCCTCCCCATAACCCTTGGACGGAAGAACATACTGATATGCGATTCTTCCCTCAGTATACTCATAACGGTGAAGTTATCATTGATAGTCTTTTGTTGAGAGAAAATGCCGATAAAGAGGTGGGGAACTATGCCCCCTACTATTTTGCAAATGTGAGTGCTGTCGATTTTTTTATTGGAGAAGTGCTGAAAAAACTGGATGAAATGGGAGAAACAGAGAATACGATTATTCTCTTTACTTCTGACCATGGTGAAATGTTGGGAAGTCATGGACGGAAAGGAAAACCTTTTCCGGAAGTGGAGGCTTTCAATATTCCGTTTGTTTTGAAATGGGGAAATAAACTGGAACATCGCATTGAGGATTTAATGATTTGTGCACCGGATATTATGCCTACTTTATTGGGAATAGCCGGACTTGAAAATCTTATTCCTGAATCGGTACAGGGTACGAATTATGCCGATGTCATTAAAAATCCAGCTTCCAAAAATGTGAAAAGGCCCAAGGCCGTTCTTTATTTTGATTATACCTCCCGGGGGCTTTATACTGGTCAATATACTTTTGTGGTAAAAGAAGATGGAAATGGAAAATTGAAAGAGGTTTTTTACTACGATAATGAGAAAGATCCCTATCAGCTTCACCGGATTACCGGTCGTTTTATGAATAAAAAGCTGGTTAAAGGTTTTAAAAAGGAGTTGGCCAAGCAACTCGTCGCAATTAATGATAAATGGGCTCAGAAAAAGATTTGTGGGGATTATCTTGATTATTAGTTGGATGTAGCCGTGATTTGTGGTTTGTCGTAAAATTATATTTGCGACAGAGGAAGGAATGTTATGATGAGTAAATTGAATTCGCATCCTGTTTTATTAACGGTCTTTCTTTTAAATTCTTTTTTTGCAATATCTCAGGTTCCCTGGTCCAAAACATCCCTTTTGTTTTCTGATCCAGGAACCGTGAATTGGCAAATTAATTGGATGTTGGATGGCCAAAGAGCTAAAGTTATAAATTCTAACGAGGGGATGGAGCTGGTTGCAGGGAATGAGTTTGGCAACGACACCTGTCATGCCGTGCTCTGGACGAAGCAAAGTTTTTCGGGTAATATCTGTATTGAGTACGATTACACCCGTACCGACACCGCTACGCGATGTGTTAATATTCTCTATTTTCATGCCACAGGAAAAGGGGATAAGGAATACCCTGCAGATATTTCTCTTTGGAATGATCAGCGTCGGGTGCCCCATATGCGTACCTATTTTAATAATATGCATACTTATCACATCAGTTATGCTGCCTTTGCTGCCAAAGAATTTTCCGGCAATAATGATTATGTCAGGTTTCGCAGATATAATCCTTCTCGGGAAGGTTTGGATGGAACCGATGTCCCGGGTGATTATAACAAAACAGGTCTGTTTAGAACGAATATCACTTATCACATTCAAGTGTTTCGTTTTAATAATTGTGTAGAGATGCATGTTCAGAATAAACATAATCCCCGGGAAAAACGTGTCTTTAAATGGGATGTTGCCATGTTTCCTCCTTGTAATTCAGGAAGGATCGGACTAAGACAGATGTACACCCGAAGTGCCAGATATAAGAATTTTAAAGTATGGAGAATTGAATAAGTCGGGGATTTGTTCTCGTGCGAGAGGATATTGTTCTGTGGAGGTATTTTAGATCGTTAAGCATGAAAATGTGAATATGGAAATTTTGAAAGGGGGTTATCTATTTTATCAATATCCATAGTTTGAGGACAGAATATAGAGAAGAACGGGTAGGCCTATCTGCTCATATTTTATCTTTCGTGTGGTTTGCTGATGTGAAATTAGGATTTTATTCGTTCCTGCCTTTTAACGTGAATGGTATTTCACATGTAAAAAAACAGGTAAGTGAGTTTGTGTTAATCGAATCAATTATGAAAATGCATAAAACTATTACATTTTTTGGATTGTTGTTTGTTTATTTTGCCATCTCCTTTTCTGTAATGGCACAGGATTCACCTAAAGAGAAGGCTGTTGCTGAATTTAGAAAATACTTTTCTCAACATGCCTATCGTGGGCATCAACTTACAAAACCAAAAACAGAACAAATAACCTCGCAACAAAGTGTCGAGCTTTTAGGGAATGATGGTCGTTTTGTTGACTTGATTGCAGCTCAGGAAAAAATTGAGACGCAGCAGTTGAATCTTCAACGAAAAACCGAATCCCAGCACTTTGTGGGTGAAACCCTTGAGAAGGCCTTTAATAGAATATGGAGAATTGCTCAATTATACCGAGGTAAAAAATATGAACAGTATAAGAATGACCCAGTCCTAACCAAACTTTTTAAAGCCATTAATAATTACAGCAAAATTGAAGCTGACAGGGGAAGTATTGAAAATGGCAGATTTCATATTAGTTGTTTTGCCATTCCTACGGCAGCTGTAAATACTTATTTCTGCTTGTTTGATGCGATGGAGGCGGTGGAGAATGGGCAAGAGAACAGTGAGATGGCTGTAACGGCCAATCAATATTTGAAACAGATGGGTTTTCAATCGTGGACGCAACCCTATCGTAACGATGAAACCGATAAAAATCCGGTGAGTGTTGATCGATTTAGAAAACACGTATGGTGGGTTGGAGGAAATGGATTAGGATTTAGATCATTACTGCCTACAGCAGCGGCTATGAATTCTGTGGAAATGATGGATGTTTTAGCGGTGGTCGCAAAGGGAGCACTTAGCTGGGTATCCCAAAATACTTATGACGAATCTTTCTGGACAGAAGGGTTTACTGCCGATGGCGCGGGTTGGGGACATGGCATGCAGTGTCTGATTTGGGGATATCCTATATCAGGAACTTCTGCTGCTTTAAATTTAATTAAGTACTTCAAAGGCACTCCATGGGCTAAACAATTAGATAATGCTAATGCTCAGGCACTTTTAAATTACTATCGCGGTAGTTCGTGGTACTATTATAAAGGTTATATCCCTCGTAGCCTCGGAAGAGGTAGTATGGAGTATACCCCTTTAGTAGAAAAGAAAATTGGGACGGCGGAGATGATTAAGGGTGCCGTAAAAGACTGGATTGATTCATTTTCTGATGAGGAGCAGAAAGAGTTGTTGGATTTGCAGGAGGATATAAAAGATAATCGGATTGTTATGGAAGGATATCCGGACGGACTTTATAATGGCACCCGTTGGTTTTTTAATAATGATAATCTTATAAAAAAGAATCCTGATTATTACATCTTTGTCAGCATGGCCTCTGTCCGTTGCGATGGTATTGAAATGGCACATAATATGGCCGATAAATTCAATTTTTTTACTTGTGACGGCTTGACCTTCTTGATGAAAGAGGGCAATGAATACCATAAGGCTATAGGAGCTTGGAATTTAACGGCACTGCCGGGTGTCACCGCACGCCAGGTCGATGAGGATGATTTAATTCCGATGACCAATTGGAGGGGCTATTGTAGTTTGCACAATTTTGCTGCCGCTGCAACCAGTGGTACGAAAAATGCAGCTGCCGGGTTTATCTTTGAGAAGATGAATGCTTCTGAAAAAAATAATGTCAACGATCCTGTCGGGAAAGAAGATCCCAATGATTTAATTTATTGTGTAAAGGCTTACAAAGGCTATTTTATGGCGGATGATTATATGGTGGCTCTTGGGGCCGGTATAACCAATAAGAAGCCTAATATGGAAGGCGATATTTGGACAACCATTGACCAAACTCACTATAACTGTTCTGTCAAATTCATGGAAGATTCAAAAGTCCAGAAAATAAACGGAAATAAGTCGGTGGAATTTTCTGACAAGGAAATGATATGGGTTTCACATAAGGATGGATTTGATTATGCGGTATTACCACAATATACAACCGGAAAGGTATTTCTGCAGACTGAGACCCGGAACACCAAATGGGAGAAAATTAATGAGGCTAATAAAAGAATTAAGAATAAAACGGAGAAAGAGGATATTTTTCAAATGTATATAAACCATGGCCGTCAGGTGAATAATGGATCTTATGCTTACGTTGTATATGCCGGTGAAAAGAAAGCCAAAAAAGCTTTTGAAAAAATGCCTTTGGAGATCCTTGTCAATACGACCGACATACAGGCGGTGGCCTGGGATGGCCGATATCTTGGGGCTTCTTTCTATAATCCGGATGAGATATTGGGGATAAAAGAAAATAAAATCCGTGTGTCGGCTCCCTGTGCCCTGCTGTTGGAAAAAAATGAAGATGGTTGGACGCTGACCGTTACGGATGCTCAGATGAATGAGGATTTGAAATATATTGAAGTCAAAACGACCTTCAACTGGAAGGGAGATGTTGTAGAAAAAGATGGTGCATGGAGTATCGTTACCGTACCGATGCCTCAAGGCGATCTATGCGGAAAGCCTGCATCCGTGAAACTTCGCTTTGATGGAGAACTTTGATGATTCAGGACCCTATTTGTAGTTTTTGTATCATGGCCTCTTTTTAAAGTAGTGCGGATGGAGAGGTTTGCGATTTTATTCGTTGCAAAGGTCCTTCTTGTGGATTAAGGTTCATAAGGATGTGAAGAAGGATGTTTTTAAGGCTTGATGTTTTGTTTGACAGACTTTGTGGTAGGATTCATGAACTTCGTGAAATAAGGATTAGCCCTACAACAGTATATTGCAGACTTCTCCTGAGGTTTTCAGGCCGTTTTGGTAAAGATCGTTTGTAAAATTTAATAGATATGATTCGCCTTTATTTGTTTTTATTAATAGTTTCTTTGTTTGTCTCTTGCAAGTCGGGAAAATCTGGGCGGCCGCCTCTGATTCTTCAGGAATTTTTGGACAAAGGTGCACATAGTATTTTGCCGGATTTTTCATACGCCGGATATGAGTATGGGGAAACGGAGATTCCTGATGTGCAGGATGCCATTTTTAATGTTGTTGATTATGGTGCGGTTCCCAATGACAATAATGATGACTCAACTCCTATTCAGGCGGCGGTAAATGATGCCGTCAATAATGGTGGAGGAGTTGTCTTTTTCCCTCCCGGGGTTTTTCATGTTAATATGGATTCTTCCAGATTGGGGTTGATTGAAATCAATGGGAGTAATATAGTTCTCAGAGGATCCGGTTCCGGGAAGGATGGCACCACTATTTTTAGTGGTAATCCCACCACCCAGGATGAGAATCCTTGGTTATCCCCTTTTATTTTTCATACCGGATTAAATCTTTTTGGAACAGACCGTTTTTATTCCATCGAGGAGGCTTCAGATGCTGTTAGTTTAACGCAGGATTTATTAAAAGGTGAAAGAGCCCTTCATTTGGAAACAACCGCCGGAATGAAAAAAGGGGATATATTGTTGTTGGCCATGAGCAATACTAACGATGATGGGGACTTGATGTGGGAATTAATGCAACCACTCACTTATGACACCTTTCAAACTTCCTATTTGAATGCAGGGATAGATCGAAAATCTTCTTTCCAGTGGCCCGTGGAAGTGGATGAAGTGATTGATCACGGCACTGTACTATTGAAGCAACCGGCACGTAGAGACATTAAAACCCGTTTTAATGCGAAAGTTGCTATTTTCCCTATGCTATCAAATATCGGCATCGAACATTTCCGGTTTGATTGTGCCTATAAGGGGGGGTATGAACATCATCTCTCTCCTGAGCATGATTATGGTTGGGGAGCAATCTGTTTGCATCGTACCAAACATAGTTGGGTAAGAGATGTCCATTTCGATAACTACACGCAAAATCTTCATTTAATTAACAGTCGCAATGTTACGGTCGAAAATTTGACCATTAATGGGAAAGGGCATTACAGTGTGAAAATGTACAACTCCAGTGATAATCTGGTTCAAAATATTAATGTAGAGGGAGAGTTTACTCATGGACCCGGATTGGAAGGCGCTTGTTTTGGCAATGTCTATCGCAAAATCGAACTTGCTTTTCCTGCTCCAATTGATCTGCATGGTATTGCCGGCCCTGATTTTTGTCCTCCCATGTATAATCTGTATGAAGAAATAAGCAACTTAACACAGTTCGCAGGCGGTGGAGCTCCCTCTAATATTCCTCATTCCGGAGAATACAATACGTTCTGGGGGCTTAAGATGTCGGGATTTGATGACAACGGTTACCGAGAATTGTTTTATTCCTGGATTTGGAGGCAACCCAAACAGTTTCATAACGATTTTCATATTGATTGCCATAAGCTTTATTTGAGAAGTATTTTGGTGGGAATTTATAGCACGAAACACAAATTATCCATTGAACATAAATCAGAAGACCGATGTGATGATTGGATATATGTGGAGGGTTTGAACAAAAAAATGAATTTGCCTTCTCTCTATCGTATTCAATTAAAGCATCGGCTTGATCTTTAGCTAATTTAGAGCTGTTGATGAACGCTTTTATTCTCTAATAAATGAAATATTTCTGACCATTTTAGAGGACCGGCTCGGAAATCTTTGTATGAAGAATGTTTATCTGCATTTCATTACTAGCAATTTTGGAATAATTAAAAATTTATGAATTATGAATGAGAATATTAGGGGAAATTTAAAAGAGAACATTTTGCGCGGAGGAATTCTTCTTGGGTTTCTATTTATAAATTTCTTTAGTCCGGCTCAACTACAAGTGGGGGATCCCGGTGTGTTGGTCGATACGCAAAAATTAGATGATGATTATCCTCAAATGGAACGGTGGGCCAATGCTGGTGTGAGGGGTGGAATCCCCTTTGTCGAAGATTTTGACAAGGTTGAGAAGATTTCTTCCGGCAACAGTTCTCATATTAGTGAAGCGATTCAAGACATGGCAAGCAGTTTAAATGGCGATGAAAAGGGGTTGATAATCCTGGAACGCGGAACATATGTGATTGACGAAACAATTAAAATGAAATCCAATGTTTCTCTTATTGGGGAAGATCAGGATGAGGTAGTGTGCAGCATAACTATGTTCGGCGGGGTCGCTTTTTCGTTTTGGGGTGTCCACAATTGTGGAATCTACAACCTTACCATTAAAGGCAGTTGGCCGGAACCAAAGTATAATTGGAATTATAGTTTGGAAGAGAATGAAGAGTTTGATAATGATAATATTTCGGTGAAACTCTCCGGTGGTTCTACCGATTGCTGGTTAGACCGGGTTGTTATTCTTAACAGTGGAAATGATCCCTTGAGATGTGCCGCAGACCATAACACCTTCCGAAATCTTATAGTGGATGGTTGTAAACGAAAAGCAGGCGGCGCACAAGGCTATTTTTTTATTCAGGGAAGGGATAATCTTATTACTGGTTGTCAGGTCACTCATCTCAGACATATCTCTTTACAGGGAAGCAATGTAGAATACAATGTAGTGTACGATAATGATTTTAGACAGGAAATAAGTTTTCATTCCGGGGATGCCGGCAATAATCTTATTGAAAATAACCGCATAACCTTACCCGTAGATATGCCGCCTGTGGCACCGGGAGATGCTGATGAGGTGACTCCTGTGGAAGCGCGCAATAATAAACCTGTCTATTTTGCCATTATGGGGCCCTGGTCGATACAACATGAGGTGTCGGAAAATCCTAATTTTATTTACCGAAACAGTTGTGTTCAATATAACCATGATTTTGGTAGTCGCACACCATGGTCCGATCCCAACAAGGTTTACTATGGACCTCAATTTTTGGGGTTGTCGAACCAACAGCGTATGGAAAATTTTCCCGAGTATAGTGCGGGGCCCCCTTCCGGGGGTACCTTATATGCCATTAAACTTTCCGATGAGGTAACAGTTGATAAAGAGGCCGTTTCTGATGAAAAATGTGTTGTTTTCCCCAATCCTTTTCGGCAAAATCTTTTTATTGATGCAGGGGATGACTTGTTGACAAAAGTTTCTTTGGTGAATTTAAAAGGTGTCCCCGTCTATTCCTTGGACGTAAATCAACAAAGTCGATTGAACCTATCCCTTGTCGATAAAATGGGGGAGGGCTTTTATGTCTTGAAAGTAGAAAAATTGAACGGGATGGAAATTATGAAGGTGGCCAAAGTGAAATAGTCGCTTTTAGAGAAGCCTGGAGACTTCATATTCTATAAAAAGATAAAGTGATACATAATGGAATGTGCACTAGATTTAAAAGGAAAAAAGAAGGATGCATCATCTGGTTGGGCTGGTTTCTCCGGGTGATGTGTCTTAATTTTTATACCAAAGGCACAAAGCTGTTAATGCCACCAAGAGAATAGGTATGAATTCAGGTAACCCGTGCCAGTTTAAGTAAATAATGAATGAGATAAACTATATACCAATGAAGCGTTTTGTTTTTATCTGTTTGTGTGCAGTCTCTCTTTTGAGCTGCAGAGAGTCCGCTCAGGATCAGATGCCTGCCACTGTTTGTAATCCTATGGATTTGAGTTACCGGTTTCGGCCTGAAAGAGATGAGGTGTCCAGGCGTGAAGCGGCCGATCCTACCATTATAAAATTCAAAGGGGAATATTGGATGTTTGCATCCAAATCAGGCGGATATTGGAATTCCAAAGATCTAAAAAATTGGGACTTTGTATTGGCCGAAAATTTCCCGACCGAAGATTATGCACCTACTGCGGTGGTAATAAACGATACCATATATCTGGCGGTTTCTTCAAAAAAAAATAAAAAGATATACCATACTACCCAGCCCGAAACGGGCCAGTGGTTTGTGACAGATTCTTTGGATTTTCCCGTTGAAGATCCCTGCCTTTTCTTAGATCACGATCAGAAACTCTATTTATATTGGGGTTGTTCCAATGTGAATCCTCTGTATGGGGCTCAGCTTGACCCGGAAACTTTTGGCGTTATCGGTGAAATAAAGGAACTTATTTTTCCCAACCCGAAAGTGTTTGGATGGGAAGTAAGAGGCGACCACAATACTCAGTACGAAAATGCTCCATGGCTGGAAGGAGCCTGGATGAACTTCTACGACGGGAAATATTATTTGCAATATTCGGCTCCCGGGACTCTTGAAAAATCCTACTGTGATGGCGTTTATGTTAGTGACCATCCTCTTGGCCCGTTCAAGCCGGCCAGGCATAATCCGTTTGCTTATAAACCCGAAGGATTTGTCGGAGGTGCAGGCCATGGAAGTACTTTTACGGATAGGTATGGAAATTATTGGCATACGGGAACTATCTCTATTTCTGTGAAGCATAAGTTTGAACGAAGAATCGGGTTCTATCCTGCTTTTTTTGATGACGATGGGGTTTTGTACAGCCTGACCAAATATGGCGATTTTCCCATCCTCATTCCCGATCGGAAAATCCATTCTTTTGATGAGATTTTTCCAGGTTGGATGTTACTTTCTTATGGAAAGAGTGTGACTGTGTCGTCTGCCGAAAAGGGATATGAGGCGGTTAATATGGTTGACGAAAATATCAGAACTTATTGGGCCGCAAAAACCGGACATGAAACCGAATGGGCTGAACTGGACTTAGGCCAAGTTTATGATGTTCATGCCGTGCAGATGAATTTTGCCGAACATAATGCCAACCTTTATGGAAGGGTATCTGGTGTATTTCATCGCTATACCATTGAAGCCTCTCAGGATAGAAATCAATGGGTAACCATTGTGGATCGGTCCGATAATAATAATGATAATAGCCATCAGTATGTCCAGCTTCCGGCTAAAGTGAATTGTCGATATCTCCGCCTTAGGAACGTCGAAGTGCCTGATGGAAGCTTTGCCGTGTCGGGATTCCGGGTTTTTGGAATCGGCAATGGTCCGAAACCGGGGCCTGTAAAACATTTTAATGGCATTCGTGATAAGAATGATTTACGAGCTGTTACGCTTTCATGGAACAAGTCTGAAGAGGCTATTGGATACAACATTAGCTATGGTTCAGAAAGAAACAAGTTGTATCATAATTATATGGTTTATGAGGATACAACGGTTGTTATTAGAAGCTTAAATGCCAGGCAGAATTATTATTTCTCTATTGAGGCTTTTAATGAAAACGGAATTACCCCTTATTCTGAAAATGAATTGCTGATTGTTGAGGAATAATTTCAGGGGTATTATTTTGTGTTCCATTGGTGGAATTTAAGGATTTTCTTATCTGCCCAATTGGGCGGTTGAGAAAATCTAACTTATAAGAATAGGAGTGTTGTCTAAACGTTTTGATAAAATGTGTTTGTTATGAAATTTACGAATTATTGGTGTTTTATGATTGTTTTGTTGTTTACAACCTTCTCCTGTAAGATAAAGGAACCAAAGTCAAATCTATCTACAGAGAAAAGTAAGCCTAATATTGTTGTAATCTATATGGATGATTTAGGTTACGGCGATATTGGCGCTTATGGTGCTACAGCGATAAAAACACCTAACATTGATGCTCTTGCCGAGAACGGCGTGAAATTTACCAATGGGTATGCGACTTCATCTACCTGTACACCCAGTCGCTATGCGCTGCTTACCGGACAGTATCCATGGCGAAATAAAAATGCCAAAATTTTGCCGGGAACAGCGCCACTACTTATTGATACTGCACAGTTGACGTTGCCAAAAATGTTGAAAACAAAAGGTTATCGTACAGGACTTGTTGGCAAATGGCATTTAGGACTAGGCAATGGAAATGTTGACTGGAATAAGCATATTGCTCCGGGCCCCAATGAAGTCGGGTTTGATTACTCTTTTATTATGGCTGCTACGCAAGATCGGGTGCCCACTGTTTTTATTGAAAATGGAAAGGTTGTAGGCCTTGATCCTGAGGATCCCATTCAGGTGAATTACAAAAAAAATTTTGATGGTGAGCCCACAGGAAAAGATAATCCCGAATTGTTGAGAATGAAATGGCATCATGGGCATAATAGTAGTATTGTTAATGGTATTCCGCGCATAGGCTTTATGAAAGGAGGGAAATCAGCCAGATGGGTCGATGAAAATATGGCAGATACTTTTTTGGTAAAGGCGCAAAGGTTTGTAAAAAAACATAAAAACGAACCTTTCTTCTTGTATTATGCAATGCAGCAGCCGCATGTTCCAAGAACTCCCAACCCAAGATTTGTTGGTAAAACCGATTTAGGACCACGGGGAGATGTTATCGTTGAAGCGGATTACTGCATCGGACAATTTATTAATACCTTAAAAGAAGAAGGCCTGTTAGAGAGTACGATTATTATCTTTTCAAGTGATAATGGGCCGGTCATTAATGACGGCTATTATGATGATGCGGTTGAGAAATTAGGCGATCATAAACCCTGGGGCCCTCTCAGAGGTGGAAAATATAGTCTTTTTGAGGCCGGCACAAAAGTTCCGCTTATTACTTATTGGAAAGGCGTTATTCAACCTGGCGTTTCAGAGGCTTTGGTTTGTCATGTTGATTTACTTTCATCGTTGGCTAATTTCGTCGGAAGTGAATTACGTGGTCCTGATAGTGAAAATCTATTAGATGTTTTCTTGGGAAAAAGTCAAAAGGGACGTGATCATTTAATTATTGAAGCAACTAGCCGGACTGCACTTAGAAAGGGTGATTGGATAATGATTCCTCCATATAAAGGACCTGCTGTTAATGAACAGGTGAATATTGAGCTTGGTAATGCCGATGTCTATCAACTTTACAATATTAAAGAGGATGTTGGTCAGAAAAACAATCTTGCTGAAAAGCATCCTGAGAAGCTTAAGGAAATGATCGATGATTTTACAAGAATAAGGGGTGAAGGATACAGTAGTATTGAACAACTTGAGTTAAAATAAATATTTTATAAAGAAGGGGCTGTCCGGAGATAAAAGACAGCCCCTAATTTTTTGTTTGGCACCCCATGTCTTAGGTGTCAGACCTGACAACAAGAAATATTGACAGGGGTACAGTATTTCATCCCAGTTATTTGAAAGGGGGCCAATGGTTAAGTGTCTTTGAATTTCCGGACCATGTCAATCCCTCTATTTGTCCCTTCCGCCATTCCACCTTTTCCCCTTCTACCGTTTTACCATCCTGCCGTTCGACCCTTCTACCATATCTTACAGGCTTATTGACTATAACGCAAGCTATTAGGATTCCATCATATCCTCAATCTCTGCCATTGATACCATAGGGTTGGCACCACTTTTAGACGCCACGATGGCCCCTACGGCACAGGCAAAGTCGAGGGCTTCGGCCGGCGAAGCACCATTGAGCAGTTTACTGATGAGCGAAGCCAGGAATGAATCGCCCGCGCCAACGGTGTCGGCCACGGTTATTTTATACCCTTTGTGGTTGATAAATTGATTGTTGATAAAGAGTATCGCTCCGTGTTTTCCGCGTGTCACGCAAATCCGGTCGGTGTTGGTTTTGGTTGCTAAAAATTTTACACATTCCTCAATCGCCCGGTTTTCGAAACCCATATGACCACAAATCTCAAAGAGCTCATCGTCGTTTAACTTAATAAAATCAGAGGCTTCCATCAATTTCAGCAGCGTTGGCATGTCATAATGCGGAGGTCGCAGGTTAACATCAAAAACTTTAAAGGGAGCATGTTTGAGTAACTCGAACAGAGTGTTTCGTGATTTTTCGCCCCGAGCAATCAAGCTGCCATAAATAAAAGCGTCTGAACCCTTTACACACTCAACATCCTTCTCCATTAGTTTGATATCATCCCAGGCACAAGGCATCTTGATTTCATAAGAAGCAGATCCTCTTTCATTAAGGCTTACCAACACTTCACTGGTAGCAAAGTGGTTGCTCACCTGCAAGTGACTGAAATCAGCCTTAAAAGCCCTCATCTTCCTTAAAATTTCTTCACCCTGTTTATCATTGCCAATGCTGCTGATAACAGATGTTTGATTGCCAAACGATTGGGCCCGAAGTGCCACATTGAGTGGTGCACCGCCCAGTTTCTTTCCCGTTGGTAACATATCCCACAACACTTCACCAAAACAGACTATATTCTTCATTCTACTTTAATTTTGAGTTGATTTCCCGAACGCATTCCTTCACTTTTTTGCTTCTCAACATTTCCAATGAGGTAAGAAATGCATCGACAAAGGTTTTGTTATTGACCAAATCGCCAAATACCGGCTCTATTTGAAGAAAACGAATAGGGTCTTGATGAGATAATGCAGCGGCGCGAATCAATTCATTGCTCATGGCATCTTCGATGGGATAGGTATTTCCCTTTTCGTCTTTACCATCGTTATATTTACACCATGCCGCCACCACAAAAGCAGCTTTGGTAATATTTTGTTGGCTCTTCAGCTGAGCTTTGATCGTTGGCAACAGGAAGATGGGTACTTTGGCAGAACTCTCCAGACAAATACGTGCCACCAGGTCTTTAATGTGTATATTCCGGAAACGCTCAATAAGGCTGGCTTTGTATTTTTCGAGGTCGATACCGCCCAAATCGCCGAGGGTGGGGCTCACCTCTTCGTCCATAAACGCTTTTAGGAAGGTGCAAAAATCTTCATCCCGGGCAGCTTGGTCGATGGTTTTATACCCATGCAAAGCACCCAGCATACCCAGAACGGTATGTCCGGCATTTAAGAGTCGCAACTTCATATTCTCGAAGGGAACGACATTCTCCACAAACTGCGCTCCTACTTTTTCCCATGCGGGCCTTCCGGCCATAAACCGGTCTTCTATAACCCACTGAATAAAGGGTTCGCAAACCACCGGCCATTGATCCTCCACCAGGAATTCATCCCGTAATTTTTCAATATCTTCAGCCACTGTCACCGGCGTGATTCGGTCGACCATGGCATTGGGGAACGAAACATTTTCTTCTATCCACTCCAGCAATTCCGGCTCTGCCTTTTCCACATAGTTGAGCAGGGCCTTCTTGGCCACATTGCCATTGCCTTGAATATTGTCGCACGACTGGATGGTGCAACCTCCCACCCCACGATGCATTCTTAATTTCATAGCTTGCGCCAGATAACCAAAAACGGTTTTGGGCGACATGGGATTTTTCATATCCTCAATGATGACCGGATTGCTGAAATCAAATTCACCGGTTGCCTCATTCAGGTTGTACCCTCCTTCGGTAATGGTAAGAGAAATGATCTTGATGTCGGGATGCGCCATTTTTTCGATCACGGCTACCGGGTTTTCCGGGGCAAAGATGTATTCCACAATGGATCCGATCACCATGGGGGTGAGGGAACCATCCAACTCTTTAATCACCAAAGTATATAATCCGTCCTGATCTTTCAGAATGTTGTAAATCCTACGGTCGTAGTCCAATAAGCCCACTCCGCAAATGCCGCAATCCAAAACGCCGAAACGCTCCATTAGCTGGTGGGTATAAAAGGCTTCGTGGGAGCGGTGAAAATTTCCCACCCCGATATGCACAATGCTTGTTTTCACTTCATTGCGGTTGTAGGAAGGCACCTTTACATTGGGTGGCAAGCGTCTGAGATTCTCTTGATTAAGTGCTATGGTTGTTTTCATGACATATAATTTATCTAATTCATTGTTTTCCGAAACGTTCTGTAAAAAGGAACAAGCAAGGGCAATACGTGAAACGGGAATAACCATTTCTCTTTTTCGACAATTCTGAACCATGATTGTTTCTCCCCTCTGTCCTTGATTTCATTGAAAAACTTCTAAAATAACCGCTGTAACAGGTTATACAAATCCGGCCACATGGCATTAAATCGCTTTATTAAGCGTTTTTTTTCTCTGCAGGTTCCAGTAGGCAAAAACGAAGTAACCGATGGTGCAATAAAAGCCATATTGGTGGAACATCGCTTTATTAACATTATAAATTTCCATATCGGGACTTGCCAACATAACATTTACCGACAATGCCAAAATCACCAGCAAACACGCCACGGAAGCATAGGCCAATAATCTGGAAAACATAGAGGTGTCTTTTTGTCTCGGAACTTTCCTTTTGGCTTTTTCTTCCTGATAGGCAACAATGTCAGCCTGAAGCTGCACTTCCTCGGCCTTTTCGTGTGTATAATCTTCAGCGGCACCATATCGTCTGGCCAAGAAGGTATATAAGATCAGAGTAAATATCCAGGTTGGAATAAAGAGGTAATAGAACGACATGATCTGAAGAGCATTCAGTCCAAAACCGAGGACGAGTCCTGCCCCCCACGAAAATACGGCCGGTCGGCTGGTCACCAGCTTTTTGTAATAACCCCAATATCTTGTCAATCCGATTTTAGGAAAGATGAAATGCTCGGCAAACACGATGGCGCCCACCGGCACGACAATCAATCCGGCGTAGGTGAGCATGGGTAACATTTTGGTGAAGACAAACGGAAAACAGGCAATGATGACGGTAAAAATTCCTACGACCAACGTTGTTCGACGGCGTGAATGGTGATAAAAGATGGCCTGAGCAGCCAACCCTGCCCGGTACAAGTTGGCGTTGGCCGTGGTCCAGCCCGCCACAATGACAATCACAAAGCCGGAAGCGCCAAGGGCGTAATAGGCCACATCGCCGGGATCAAGCTCAACAACCGGCTGACCAAGTAACACGCCGGCTCCGGCACCCATGATACCGGCAGCAATCCAAGCGATGTAGTGACCAAACAGCATCCCAAAGCTGGAATAGAGTCCATAGCTTGCTTTCTTGGCATAACGCAAAATAGCCATATCAATCAGTCCCACATGCGTAATGGTATTGGCAGCCCAGGCAAAGCCGATCACCTCCCACAAGCCGATGCCCGCATCTCCGGTGTTGGGAACCCCCTTCCAGATGGATTGATCGCCGATTTGAAGAAACTCCTTCCAGCTCGAAATGGTTGTGGTTCCCAAAACCGAATGAGACAGAGCAGGCAACAAGGCCAAAGCCCCCGCCACAAAAAGGGCAAATAGCCAAGGGGCACATATACTGGAAAAATCAGCCACCGTATTAAAACCGTAAATGGCCACTAAAACCACAACAATGCCAACTCCCACAACGATAAGGATAAACCATAGGTTGGTTGAATACCAGTCGAGCTGCGCCGGGATATTGAAGAAAAAACGCACGGCAGAGGAAGAGACCGTTATCATGGCCGCTGAAATGACGGTAAAGATGATCACATTGGCCCAGTTGTAGAGTTTGGTCATGGTTGACCCGGCAATCTTATTCAGATAAGTATACAGACTCAACCGGGTTTGAACGGCGATCGGCGCGGTAAGAAAAGTCCAGCTTAAAACTGCCAGTATATTTCCGATCAGCAAGCCAAATAATATATCGCGAGTGCTGGCTCCCAAAACCACGAAAGTGGCGCCGATAACGAATTCAGTAGCTGCCACGTGTTCGCCGGCATAGAGCCCGGCAAAGTGTTTGCCACCATGAAGTTGATTGTTGGCTATCGGAAGCTGTTCTTCATCCAGCTTATCAAACCTTTTTGTCAATTGATCATTCATGATTCCGTTTTTTTTGATGTCCTATTTATACCAAAATGAACTATGCCCAATTTATTGAGGTCTCATCTAATAATATCAAAACAATGCAATGCCCAGCTGCAGTACGCCCACTTTTGTTTCAGCATTCCAGAGTGCAGTGGCCGAAACGGGAAAATTCGCAGACGCAATTTGAACCATTCGGTTTAAGGTTAACCCGAATGAGGTTAAATTGGCCTTATCGCTGTAAAAAGTTTTTTGCGTGATCAATGAAAAAGCCCCCCCTGCAAATAGCGTCAGACGGGTTTTCTCCCCCGGAAACAGTTGATACTTCAATTCCACATAGTTGGAGTAGGAATTACTTACCGACCCATCGTTATTGATTTCATAGTCGCCCCCATTCCCAAACAAAATAGTTGACCAGTAGAAGGTTAAAGGAGTTTGCTCCGAAAGGGTATATTCCAAAACTATATCCACAAAATTGGGGGAAGTATATTTGTCATAACTGAATATATCCACCTCTTCGGAATTACTGTAGTTGTTATGGCTGATCAGAGAGACACTAAAAGAAGGCATCAAACGATAAGTGGTGTAGTAAGAAAACTCTTTGTAGTCGCCACTAAACCCGGCACCGCCCCATAACCCGACGGTAAACTTTCGATCCGTTGAGTTGTACTCCATTGCAGAAGCAAACATCGCTCCGGGCGTAACGACACCCCCATGCCATAAGTGCATGTTTTTGACCTCAAAGTTGAGCTCAAAGTTCTCGGACAAAGACGTTTTATCCTGCGCCCGGGCCGAACCAGAATGAAAAAAAACACACAGGAAAAAAATGTTTGCAAAAACTGCGGTGATTAAACGTATAACCTGATCGGTTGTAGTTTTTTTACTTTTATTTCTTTCTTTTCTCATTGTTCTCTCCTTAAAATTGGTTCAAACTCTTACCGCTTTTTATAAAACGTATTTATTACGCTTCCGCAACAAATGTATCAAATAAATTTTGTCAAAAGCAAACAATTTTATTAAAATATTTTTCAGAAAAACATTATATAGTTCTTTTTCAATGCCTTATCATTTTATGTTTTTTAACATGTTTTGCTTCACATCTATAATTTAGTAGCCTGATATTCACTCCTGAAGTTATGTATTTGGGATTAAACGTCATATTTTACAGATTCCCGCATCTGCAGTTATCTTTTTATTTATTGGGATTTAGGAAATAGATCTTTATATTTGTTGCAATTTTTTAATTAAAACGTACCATCGACGTTTGCAAATATGGATTTTAGAAAGATTCCTAACGTATCGATTGATTGTGTCATCTTTGGTCTGTCAACCAACGGGATAAATATCCTTCTTTCGAAGCGCTCATTAAATATGCACGACGAAAAATATCCGGTGATTGACGACTGGATGTTGACGAGTGGACATGTGCTGAAAGATGAAAGTCTGGATGAATCGGCCATGCGGATTTTTCAGGAGCTCACAGGAATAAAACAGGTGTACTTCAAACAATTCCGCACCTTTGGAAATCCTGAACGAGTTAAAAACCATAAAGACCTGTTATGGCTGACAAGTCGTGATATTAACCCGCGCGTGATATCGGTGGCTTATTACTTTCTTCTTCCCACAGAGAAAGTTACGCTAAAAAACGATAATGTAAAATGGTTTCACATAAAAAAAGTGCCGCCATTAGGTTTTGACCATGAAGAAATAATCACCCGGGCCTATGACGATTTGAAGCAAAAAGTAATGGTTGAACCAACCATCTTTGAGTTCCTTCCCGACAAATTCACTTTAAACGAACTTCAACAAGCCTACCAATCGGTTTTGGACATCACCATTGACAATCGCAACTTCAGAAAAAAAATTATCGGCAAGACTTATATTGTGCCGCTCCCCGAAAAACGTACCGGCATCTCTAAAAAACCGGCCAATTTGTATATGTTTAGCAGAGATATTTTCGAGAAAACTAAAACGAAACACCAGCTCATCAATTTCTGATGAATCAGAACAATACCTACAGCCGGGGATTCCATTAAAAAAGATTTACGGTGGGCAAAGGACTTATGAGGCGTGGATTGGAATGGTGGAAAGGCGAAAGGGTATAATGGCAGAAAGGTGTAAGGTGTGGTAGGGTGAATTCGAATTTGTATATTTTAACCCGAAAAATGCATTAGAAAATATATTACGAATTAAAATTGCTGCCAATCAAGTCGCTAGCTAACTTGTTTTAATTCACCATTGCGGTGCTATGCCTCACGTCTGCGTGGATTTGTAATCCACGCAGAACTAAAGAAGTGGATTTGCAATCCACAAAAGCAAAACCAAAGGTAAAGATATTGATATATCAGGCATAAAAGCCAATGAATTATAGTTTTTGGCTAAGTGGAAAAAACGTAATTTAAATGGGATTACAAATCCCGGGATTAAAGCGTTGTGGATTGGGAAATCCACAACGACGATGGTGGAATGGGGGAAGGGTGGAATGGGGAAAGGTGAGCACCTTATTGTGTCTTATTATCTCTTTTGTTAAATCCATGACGATAGTATCGGGGCGGTTGAATGTGAAACAGGTGGGATGGTAGTAGTAGGGTTATCCCTACACCTGGTATAACCTTTTCACGTCTGCGTGGATTTGTAATCCACGCAGAACTAAAGAAGTGGATTTGCAATCCACAAAAGCAAAACCAAAGGTAAAGATATTGATATATCAGGCATAAAAGCCAATGAATTATAGTTTTTGGCTAAGTGGAAAAAACGTAATTTAAATGGGATTACAAATCCCGGGATTAAAGCGTTGTGGATTGGGAAATCCACAACGACCAAGCTTATCCCGACACCAGGTATAACCTTTCCCGACACTAGGTATAACCTTTCCCAACACTAGGTATAAGCTCACGTCCGCGTGGACTTGTAATCCACGCAAAACTTAAAAAATGGATTTTCAATCCGTATAAATAAATCAAAAGAAAAAGAATTTAAATGTGATTAAATTTTTATCGAGTATAAGGACGGGATTACAAATCCCTAAACTGATGCGTTGTGGATTGCAAATCCACAAAGACAATGGATGGCGACATTTGATTGATTTGCATCGAAGCCGGATGGAATAACACTACACAACAATGGGATAGAATGGTTGTGGCAATTATATAGAAGAGGAAAAATGGTGGTGTATTTTCGCAAAATGTATTTATATTTCGTATAAGGTTTTTTTGAGTTTATTAATTAGTTGTTTGTGTTTCTGCAAATTATTGGTTTTTAATTTCTGAATGTTTAGCAGCTTCCATCTAATGGCAGGTAAATTTTTCAATACAGGGTATGGAAATAAATCCCAGCAGGGATCACTCCACGCAAAACTTAAAAAATGGATTTTCAATCCGTATAAATAAATCAAAAGAAAAAGAATTTAAATGTGATTTAATTTTTATCGAGTATAAGGACGGGATTACAAATCCCTAAACTGATGCGTTGTGGATTGCAAATCCACAAAGACAATGGATGGCGACATTTGATTGATTTGCATCGAAGCCGGATGGAATAACACTACACAACAATGGGATAGAATGGTTGTGGCAATTATATAGAAGAGGAAAAATGGTGGTGTATTTTCGCAAAATGTATTTATATTTCGTATAAGGTTTTTTTGAGTTTATTAATTAGTTGTTTGTGTTTCTGCAAATTATTGGTTTTTAATTTCTGAATGTTTAGCAGCTTCCATCTAATGGCAGGTAAATTTTTCAATACAGGGTATGGAAATAAATCCCAGCAGGGATCACCCATCTCGAAACTTAACAAAAACTCTTTATCATTATCCGTAAGTCTTTGTTTGATGGTTTCTATTAATGTGGCTCTTGTTTTTTCATAATCGTCATAAGTAAATTCAATCGAAGTCATACCTGCAAATTGATTATTAAAGGCTGATTTATGGTCTTTTAAGATGGGCTTTAGTAACTCATGGATAGGTTTATAGTGGCTAATCATTCCGATTTTTACTCCTTCCCAAATTTCATCGGTTAATCCTTCGTTTTCCATAAGTAGTTTTACATCAAAAATATCTCGAGGATGTTGCCTGTCAATTGCAGCACATATTTTACTTCCATATAATTCAGCTATAGAAACCACTTGGATGGCAGCAAATTTGCCGAATTCATCCTGTACCGAATTCACTACCTGCATTAATTGAGTGGGAAAAACATTGCCACGTGTAATGGTGTTGACTTCCATTTTTATCTGGGCTTTTTTACCTTGACAATTTAATTTTACTTCAGTTCTTTCATTATTTAAAGGAACGGCGAGAACTTTTACGCCCGGAACATTTTTTTCTATGTCAACCTTTATTCGGCTTAACCCATCCTGAATATTTTTTAAAGCATTATCTCTTGAATCCAGTGGTAAATAGGTTAAATCAATGTCAACTGACAGGCGAGGCATATCACGAACAAAAAGGTTGATTGCAGTACCTCCTTTTAAGGCAAAAATTTGTTCTTTTGCTACGTAAGGAATGACTTGTAAAAGTAAGTCTACCTGCTCTTTAAATGTGGGTGAAATCATAATTGAGCCAATTCTTTAGGAACTGACAGTAAATATCTTGGAATATATACCCCATTTTTAACGATCATCCGATTCCCTTTTCCTAAGTCAACTTTTTGGGGTTCAATGAAATGTATCCATTGGTGGTTTGTTTTTTCGGCAAAATAAAGAAACAATCGTTTTACTTTTACTGAATTGCAATTGTGTAAAAGCTCATTAATTAATTTGGGCTTTAAATTTACTAAACCTTCAAATAAGTGGTAACATTCTATAAGATCCATCTTTTGGGGTGCTAAATACAAGCATTCCAAGATGGCCCGCTCGGGGGAGGAAACTTCTATTTGAATCTGTTCCTGCTCCCATTCTTTGATTCCTGTATTCAGGGGTAAAAAGGAGCTTAAATGATGCTGTATATTAAGGTCCCAATTGTAATTGACAAACCATTTGGGAAGCTTTGTTTTTAAAGGTGAAAATAAATGCAGGGAATTATCGCTAATACGTAAGTAATGGCTAAAACCTTGTAAGGCTAGAGCTGATACACTACCTACATGAACTTTAATTTTGGTTTGTTTTTGTATGGCATTTAAAGCTCCTTGCCATTCAATTTTATCCCCCGGTTTTTTATAGGCGCTTCGCCCGATGGCTTCCAACCAGCCACTTTTGAGATAATATTTTTGTAAGTTTCGTGATATGCCACAAGATACCAACCAACTGCTTGTAACGACACTGCCGGGTTGTAGTAATTTGAATAGTTTTTTTAAATATGTTTCTTTTTGGGTAGTCACGCTATACTTTTTATAACAAATATAAAAAAATAATCCATGTTATCATGATTGGTGGATTTTTTGAGGTGTTTGCTTAGCCTTAGAATAATTTATCCCAACACCTGGTATAAGAGGCTGTCCTTTACTTTTTGGACAGCCTCTGAAATATTGTTCAATCTAAGCTGGAAATTATTGAAAGGTTTAATTGCAATTTAATTTTTATTGAGTATAAGGACGGGATTACAAATCCCTAAACTGATGCGTTGTGGATTGCAAATCCACAACGACCAAGGCATACTTGGACACAACTCAGAAATACATTTGGAGGAGTAGATAGGGTTGATTATTTTGGTGGAGCAACTTTTGCTACTCGGGAAAATCAAGATGGAAGAAGTGGTATGTCTTTAGGTAATTTTGTTAATGTTTCTATTTGGGATGAAATTAATGGCAATTTTGAAGATAGAGTAATTTCTGACCCACTATACATGCATGAGTACGGACATACCTTTGATAGTCAAATTTTTGGTATTTCTTACTTATTAGCTATTGGAGCACCAAGTATAATTAGTGCAGCAGGAGCTTCTCAGGTTGATGGGGAACCATATGGTGTTACTACTCATGATTTTAGATGGTATGAAATGAGGGCAAACCGACATGCTTCAAGATATTTTAGTAAACATTATGGAGTAGATTGGAGCATTTACGAAACTATGTATCCTCGTAGTAGACGATAAAATTAAGTAATAATGAAGAAGATGGTTAAAATAATAATGGTCATATTACTTCTCTCGAATTTTTATAAATGTGAGAAAGCAATGGATAATAGATATGCTGTGTACTTAGAAAATAAAGCAAATCACTCAATTGGTTGTTATTTTGCTTTAGGAGGTAATTTTGGAACATTGTACCCTGATACAACGCTTCCTACATCCAATCAATATATTATTAATGAAATAAAAGCGAGTTCAAGGTACATCTATGATAGTGGTATTAAATGGGAAGAAATCTTTGAGAATTTGCCACAAGATACCATGTCTGTTTATATTTTCCACACTGACACCCTAAACAAATACACATGGGAAGAAATCCAAGACGGTTATATGATATTAAAGCGGTATGACCTGAGTCTGGAGGATTTAAAGAAAAGTGATTTTACAATAACATATCCATAGCATTAAAAAAGCCCGGACTTGCCGGGCTTTTTTAATGCTTTATAATCTCAAAAAGTTTATCGGTAACTTTTTCAAACACTTCGGGTTTAACAGTTCCGATTTTTCGTGTTATAATGCTTTTTTCGGCAGTAAACAGTCACGTCCGCGTGGACTTGTAATCCACGCAAAACTTAAAAAATGGATTTTCAAACCGTATAAATAAATCAAAAGAAAAAGAATTTAAATGTGATTAAATTTTTATCGAGATAAGCAC
The DNA here is from genome assembly GCF_052400625.1 of Thermophagus sp. OGC60D27. Classification (NCBI taxonomy): domain Bacteria; kingdom Pseudomonadati; phylum Bacteroidota; class Bacteroidia; order Marinilabiliales; family Marinilabiliaceae; genus Thermophagus; species Thermophagus sp. OGC60D27. Next base: position 170,374 of record NZ_JBQTGH010000008.1, on the reverse strand, counting down.
GGGATTACAAATCCCTAAACTGATGCGTTGTGGATTGCAAATCCACAACGACCAAGGGAGCGGAAAGAAAAAAGCAACCATCGCGACATGCGATTGAGTCGCATCGAAGCAGCGGGAATTACAACTCACTACGAAGGAGGAATCTGTAATGAAAGCCGTTTCACCATGACAGAAGCACCAAAAAAAAGACGATCCGAAATGTTTCGAATCGTCTTTTCTGGTCGGTCCGCAGGGACTCGAACCCTGGACCCGCTGATTAAGAGTCAGCTGCTCTACCAGCTGAGCTACGGACCGGTATTGGGGATGGGCAAAAGTACACATTTTGGTAAAAAATCTTAGTAATAATCATCTATTTTTTTCGTTGTTGCGGGTTTCTTTGATAAGAAAATGGCGAAGGTGGGAAATCTACAACCACATTTGGGTGGCACTTATTGAACCCACGTCTGCGTGGATTTGCAATCCACGCAGAATTAAAGATGTGGAATTCGCAATCCCCCATGTCTGCGTGGATTTGTAATCCACGCAGAACTAAAGAAGTGGATTTACAATCCACAAAAGCAAATTCAAAGGTAAAGAGTTGATGGAAAAAATTAATAGATAGTCAGTAAGTCCTAATTTCAGAAAGTGAAGGAAAATTGTTCTAGTCCGGGATTGCAAATCCCTGGATTAAGACGTTGTGGATTACAAATCCACAACGACGATGTTGCAAATCCACAACGACGATGACAGAAAAGACGGTGAACTCCACGCCGGAAAAAACATTGGATTTGCAATCCCCCAAAAATTAACCACGTCTGCGTAATTTGCAATCCACGCAGAATTAAAGATGTGGATTTCGCAATCCCCTTAATTGCTGTCTGATTTATTTTTAATAGGTTGATTTAAAGAAAAAAACAACGTATTTTTAAAATGTAACATAAACTTCATAACAGTGTTCGAATTGTTCTTCCAATTATTATAAATGACATCATTTAAAGGGATGGCTTTTATATAGGAAAGGAGTTTTGAATATCTACTCAATGAGATTATGTTGAGTCAAAAAGTTGTAATTATTCAATGATTATGGTTTTGGCAAAATATCAAACAACGTAAAAAACGGTTATGCTTTGTAAGAAAATATTATTTACATTTTGTTTTGTATTGCTATTGAGCTGTAATGAGAGGTCTGATTTAAAATCGGACAAAGCATTTGTTAAGACATTTAATCAGGAAGAGCTCGATGATATAATATTTTTAATCGATTATGTTGACATTTTGGTGAAAGAAGAGACTGGTGTTGAGGACATAAATAGTGCATATCGACTATATTTTAATAATCTGAGAGCAAGGATGTTTGAAGGTCATTTTATGGTGCCGATTAAAAGTGAAGCTAAATTTTCGTTTTTAGAAAAAATTGAAGAAAATACATTCAATGAGTTTTGGTATGTGGATATGGCACATATTGATACAACCCGTGATACCGGAACAAATAGTAAAAAGCTGAGGGTGAATATTAATGGAAAGTATTTAGACTATATAAGAAAAGTTGGGGAGTCAGACGACTACTTTCGTGATTTACATGAATTTATTATGGGATCAGGCGACATATCGAGGTCTGGGCTAATTATTTATTTCGCGGATAATACGAATCTTGATTATCAACTCATAAAAAACAGGTTGCTGGCTGTGGTGTGCATATTCTCCATCAATGAGCCGTTGAAACCATTGAATATACCACGAAACAGATGGGACGAGGCATCAAAAGAAGAGTCTGACCAGGGTGATGATGGTTAGCGGGTTTTAAATCCTCTATGTCTGCGTGGATTTGTAATCCACGCAGAACTAAAGAAGTGGATTTACAATCCACAAAAGCAAATTCAAAGGTAAAGAGTTGATGGAAAAATTAATAGATAGTCAGTAAGTCCAAATTTCAGAAAGTGAAGGAAAATTGTTCTAGTCCGGGATTGCAAATCCCTGGATTAAGACGTTGTGGATTACAAATCCACAACGACGATGTTGATTTAAAGATAAAAACAACCCTCGTAGGCGTGGTTTTGTAATCCACGCCGGAAAAAAGCATTGGATTTCGCAATCCTATGTCTGCGTGGATTTGCAATCCACGCAGAACTAAAGAAGTGGATTTACAATCCACAAAAGCAAATTCAAAGGTAAAGAGTTGATGGAAAAAATTAATAGATAGTCAGTAAGTCCAAATTTCAGAAAGTGAAGGAAAATTGTTCTAGTCCGGGATTGCAAATCCCTGGATTAAGACGTTGTGGATTATAAATCCACAACGACGATGGTGATGATGGTTAGCGGGTTTTAAATCCACCACCAGGGTAAAAAGAAAGGGGCTTTAGGCCCCTTCGTGTTATGGAAATAGACTGATTTAACCGGATTTTCTGAACCGACTTTCAATGCCGGCAAAGGACTTTAATTCGTCCATATCGATGTGGTCATCCAAATGATTTCCGTAATGCGCAGTTACAATATTAAAGTCCTCGTCAATAAGGAAATCGGCCGGCACAAGATTCATGCTGGCGTCTTTATCTTTAGGAAGATTGAGCTCTTTCGTCTCCTTTTTGGCCTGACTTAAATTGGCAACCAACATGGTCTTCATCAGTTTGAGGGTGGATTGTTCCACACCGTATTGCTTGTAAATTTTCTTTTCCGGGTCGCCAATTAATGGCCAGGGACTGATGCCGCGGTGAAAAGAGCTGGACAGTAGCTTCTCATTGGAACTCTCAAATAAAAAGATGAGTTGTACCCCGGCATTCTTAAACCGATTATTATGCCACATCAATTGGTGCACTCTTCGGTTGCAAAAGGGGCAGCTGACATTCCTGAAAAAACTAAGAATTATTTTTCGGCCCCGGTAATCCGATAATCGTATTTCATTACCATTAATGTCTTTGGCCACAAAGTCGATGGCTCTGTTTCCTGTTTGTAGTTTCATCGTATGTTATTTTTTCCAACTATTCAGTGTTCAAAACAAATGGGTAAGTGCAGGCAAAACTTTTAACCCGAAAAATGCATTAGAAAATCTATTACGAATTAAAATTGCTGCCAATCAAGTCGCAAGCTAACTTGTTTCAATTCACCATAGCGTTGCTATGCCTCATTTCAACAAGTTCTTGATTGATTGCACTTTTAATTCTCACGACGAAGTTCTAATGCATTATTCGGGTTTAAAAAAAGGAGCTGTCCAAAACATTTCGGGACAGCCTCTTCTGCTTGAAAGCATAACTTATTTTGCCTTGTTTTTGGCAGTGGCCAGAGCCTGTTTTATTTCTTCGTTACTTTTGGCCACACTGACTTTGTCAATAAATGTTTTGTTTTTTGCATCAAACAGATAGACCACTCCGGTACCTTTATGTTTGGTCATAGCCTTATCGAGGCCTACATCTTTTAAGGCCTGTGCCGATTGCGCCCTGGTGTCGTCATTGGTCAGATTATTGACCACAAATTGTATGGCACCATCGGTATTACCTTCTTTAAAGGCTTCCTGTGCTCGTTCGCCATGGTGTTGACAGGTAGGGCACCATTCGGCATGATTCACCACCGCTATAACCTTTACATCCGATTGTGATATGGCCGACAGGGATACCAAAAGGAACAGTGTTAGAGTTACTAAAATTGATTTTGCTTTCATAATTGTAAAATTTAATTATTGGTTGAATGGAACGGGTATGAATAGATTTTCGTGAATCTTTTTTGCAATAACCCTACTTTGTCATGCTGCAATGATGAAATTTAATTAAGTTAAATTCCTTTCTGCCTGGGCACTAAAGTGGTTGTTCATGTTCGTCCCATTCGCTTAAAATATTAATGTTTAGAAATTTACTATGTGGAATCCTTCGGCGATGAGGGTGCGAATGCTGGGATGGTCCTTGTATTCACTTAATAAGGGAATACCGGCCTTTTCCACCTGGCTTTTTACACCGTAAGCCTTGGCACAAAACGAACAAGCGCCTGTTATTTTATCCTTTAGGGCCTTGTACATCGCATGCACTTTATGGTCTTCTTTTTCCAGTTCACCAATCCATTTGGTTCCGGCGCCTTCGAAAATGATTTTAAGTTGGTCGCCCGCTTCATCGGCTTCACTGGCCAGGGTAAAGGCATTGGCAACTTTTCCTAATGCTTCTGCATTGTTGGTGTCAGAAAACACTAAAATGGCAATCTTTGTCATAACTGTTTATTTTTAAGTGAGACTTGTTTTGATTTACTACATTGGTCGGTGCATTTTCTTTTTCCTGACAGTGAAAATCTATTTTAACAATAGATTAAGGAAAATTAATAGGTGTTAACTTTTGGGGCGTGGTTCGATGATGGGGTGGTTTGTGAAGTATGCGTGATTTACAATCACGTCTGCGTGGGTCCTAATTTCAGAAAATGAAGGAAAATTGTTCTAGTGCGGGATTGTAAATCCCTGGATTAAGACGTTGTGGATTGCAAATCCACAACGACGATGAGAAAACGTAAATTAACCTTGTAGGCGTGGATTTGTAATCCACGCCGGAATAAACATTGGATTTGCAATCCCCCAAAAATTAATCCAAAGGTAAAGAGTTGATGGAAATAAATTGAAAGATAGTCAGTAAGTTCTAATTTCAGAAAGTGAAGGAAAATTGTTCTAGTGCGGGATTGCAAATCCCTGGATTAAGACGTTGTGGATTACAAATCCACAACGACGATGAGAAAACGTAAATTAACCTTGTAGGCGTGGAATTGTAATCCACGCCGGAATAAACATTGGATTTGCAATCCCTAAAAAATTAATCCAAAGGTATAGAGTTGATGGAAAAAATTGAAAGATAGTCAGTAAGTCCTAATTTCAGAAAATGAATGAAAATTGTTCTAGCCCGGGATTGCAAATCCCTGGGATTAAGACGTTGTGGATTGCAAATCCACAACGACGAGGTTTGCAATCCCCAAAAAATAAATCCAAAGGTAAAGAGGTTGATGGAAAAAATTGAAAGATAATCAGTAAGTCCTAATTTCAGAGAGTGAAGGAAAATTGTTCTAGTGCGGGATTACAAATCCCGGGATAAAAACGTTGTGGATTCGGAAATCCACAACGACACGTCTGCGTGGCTTTGTAATCCACGCAGAACTAAAGATAAAAATTATAGATTTGTAATCAAGAGGAAACAGATTGAAACGAGCATGGCAACTTTTGCCACAAAAAAACATGTATAAATTTGATTAAGCCATGCGAGTTCCATCAGACCAATGATTTAACCTAATTTTATACTGAAGAAAAGAATGAGGTATGGATATAGCTCGCAGAATAACCCGTGAGATATATTTTTCTACCATGACTGTTGTAAACTGGGTAGATGTATTCACTCGACCTTGTCATAAGCATATCATAGTTGATGCCTTGAAATATTGTCAGGAAAATAAAGGGTTAATACTGTATGCCTGGGTTTTGATGAGTAACCATCTTCATTTGATTTCAGGCGCAAAAGAAGGTGTAAGACATTCTGATATTATCAGGGATTTTAAAAAATTTACCAGCAAAAAAATAGTTGAGGCCATTAAAACGCAAGCAGAAAGTCGGAGAGAGTGGATGCTGGATATTTTTTACAAAGCCGGGCGGTATAATAAAAAAATAAAAAATTTCACCGTTTGGCAGAGGGGAAATGCTGAACAAGAGATATTTCTTGAGGATTTTTTGAAGCAGAAATTAAATTACATCCATATGAATCCTGTAGTCGCAGAAATAGTTGACGAGCCTCATGAATATAAATATAGCTCTGCAAAAAATTATGCGGGTGAGCCCGGCTTGTTGCAAGTGGAATTATTGTTTTAGCTATATTTTCATTGTCACGTCTGCGTGGATTACAAATCCCGGTATTAAAGCGTTGTGGATTGCAAATCCCTGGATTAAGACGTTGTGGATTACAAATCCACAACGACGATATTTACAATCCACAAAAGCAAATCCAAAGGTAAAGATATTGATATATCAGGCATAAAAGCCAATGAATTATAATTTTTGGCTAAGTGGAAAATACGTAATTTAACGGGGTTGCATATCACGGAAATAGAGCGTTGTGGATTCGGAAATCCACAACGACGATGGAAAAAATAAAAACGAGCATGACCGTTAAGATGATCTGATTTAAGGCATGCTCGTTTCGTTTATTTTTATATACTGCCGATTACACAATCTCACCTCTGTTTTTTATACTTCCCTTAAGGTTTTTCATGAAATCCTTGAAATGAGGCAAAAAATCTTTGAACAGCGGCATGTTTTTGTTATTCATCATCACGCCCGAAAAAAGTTTTAGTCCCACGCCCAGAGCAGCGGCATCATCTTCATTTAGGTCGGGCAGTTTTTTAAGCCTTTGGGCAATTTCCAACACGTTTTCGTGGTTATTAATTTCGAATACCAAACTATCTTCACCTGATACTTCTTCAACGGTTACTTTATACTTCATGGTCTTACCTTTTTTGTTAAACATGATTTTCTGAATTTAATGTCAGCCTGACGACTGACCGATTAATAAATAATGAACAATACAAAAGTAGGACCTGCAGCGGTGCCAGATAATACACTAAAAGCGGGAATGATGATACTTTTCAACGGAAGGCTGGAATGGTGGAAGGAATAGATGGATAAGCTAAGTTGGTAGTTGATATTTTTTTCTGGTTTCTTCGCGGAATTGGATTGGACTAACCCCTGTTTCGCGGGTGAAAAAACGGCTGAAATAAGAGGGTTCCTCAAAGTTAAGCGAGTAGGCTATTTCGGCAATGGTAAGAGCGGTATTGGCTAATTTTCGCTTGGCCTCGAAAACCAATTCCTGCCGGATAATCTGTCCCGGGCTGTATCCCGTAATCGCTTTTACGGTGTCCCGTAAATGGGTGGTACTAATCCCCATCATTTGAGCATATTGCTGAACGGAACGTATCTTCAAAAAATTATCGGATACCAACTGTCTGAATTTCCGAACCATGGTATTGGTCGGGTCCAGAATGTTTTCAACATGTTCTTCGTTATAGATACGCATCAGCTTAACCAATAAGATGTGAATGTAAGCCCTTATGACGCTCAGCGAGCGGTCGGTACCCCTGTTAAATTCTTCATCGATTGCCTTAAGTAATTCATCGAGCGACGGTAAATCGTGCTTATCGATACAGAGTTGTGGTGCCTGATTCAGACTGTTGAAGTTGAGGATATCGCTTTCGGTACGGGCATTGGTGGCAGGCGAAATCAAGAACTCGCGCGGAAAAAGCATGGCTTTCCCTTTCAGGGGTTTTGTCAGTTGCCAAAAATGTATCTGCCCTTTGGAGATGAAGAAGAAGGAAGGCGGTTTTAATTCGTAGGGTTCGTAGTCGATGATATGTTGTCCGGCGCCCTCTTCAATGAACAAAATCTCATAGTAGTCGTGCCGATGCGCGTGAATGGTATTGGCAGCCTGTGTCTTGTTGCCAAATGAGGTCATCACAAACGGAAAGTCGGCCGTGATGCCATCTGGTATATATCCTTTTAGATTACTTATATGATTGGGTGTTTCGGAATATTTGTGGAAGGGGATATCCTTTTTTTTATCCATTTTTCTGAAAATTGGATTCAAAAATACTTAAAATTAATGGGTTGTGGGGTAAAGATATTGATTTATCAGGCATAAAAGCCAATGAATCATAATTTTTGGCTAAGTGGGAAAAACGTATTTTAAACGGGATCGCAAATCACGGAAATTGAGCGTTGTGGATTCGGAAACCCACAACGACGATGGATTCGGAAATCCACAACGACACGTCTGCGTGGATTTGTAATCCACGCAGAACTAAAGAAGTGGATTTACAATCCACAAAAGCAAATCCAAAGGTAAAGAGATTGATATATCAGGTATAAAAGCCGGTGAATTATAATTCATTTCCGGGATTGCAAATCCCTGGATTAAGACGTTGTGGATTCGGAAATCCACAACGACCATGGCTAAGTGGGAAAAACCGTAATTAAAACGGGATTACAAATCCTGTGAATAGTGCGTTGTGGATTAGGAAATCCACAACGACGATGGAATTAGTAAATTTCGATTTATTTCAGTCGTGTTTTTAAAATTTCCTTCACCTTATAATATAACGATTGTTATTGTTGATAATAACAGTCTGTTCCTGTATTTAACTTTAAATGTTTGTTATAAAAAAAACCATAGACTCGCAAATATAAAATATTTAAGTTTGCAAATCTATGGTTAATGTAAAATGATAATAATTATCTTTTATAAGATAATTATTTGTTTAGTTATATTTTTATCTTCTATTGTGGTATAAAAGGTCTACCTGTTCTTGAATTAATCAGATACCATTCAGTAGATATTGCACTATGATCATCCCATAAGTGTATATCATTGCCGTTATTATCGTTTTTGTTTTCTTTTAAGCAAATAACTTTTCCGCTTTTGTGGTAGATTTTAAATCTGCCGTTACCGAGATGTTTTAAATAAAACTGTTGTGCCGAATTATTTGCCTGTTTTTCCCAACCCTGTATACGAGTCCCTTTACTTGTTTTTCCGTCTTTACAGTCTAATGCAAGTCCTCTGTAACTATAGTCTCCCGATGTTATTGTGTAATAGGCACTATTACGACTTTTCTCAAAGTGAAACCTTTTATTAGGGTTTGAGTCTTTGGTCCAAATATCCATCAAATTGCCTTTTCTGTACCAATCTGGGTGTTTTCCAGGAAATTCCAAATATCCTTTATTACTGCGTCCGTAACTCATTGCCGATTGTATGTAATATATTCCTTCGGGAACTTTTTCTCCTTTAAGACTTACTTCTTCAGTAAGTACTTTATTTGTTGGTAGTATTGCTTTTTTTGTTGCAGCATCTAATATGTACCATTCGTTATGCAAGCCATCATGGTCACGCCAAACTTGTACATTTGTTCCATTATTTGCACCCTCATTTTCAAGGTTTACAATTTTGCCATTTTTTGTATAAATTTTATAACGTCCGTTGCCGAGATGTTTAAACAGAAACTTCTGGTTGTTTCCACCGTTTTTTTCCCATATACCTATATTTTTGTTATTGGCAACATCTATTCTGGAAGATGGTATATCAGCGATATAAATTTCGTACCAACCGCGTTCGTTAGATTTTACAAGAGTAAATCTTTTTGTTAGAGCATTGTCTAAACTCCAAACTCGAATATTATCACCTTTTGCTGCCATTGAACCACCGCCTGGCTTTTCCCAAAATCCTTTGTTACTTCTGCCATATTGAACAGCTGATTGTATCAATATTTTTTTCCCGGTTGGCAGTTCAGCAGATATTGATGGTTGTGCATCTGCTGTTATAGTTATTCCCAGAAGGATAATCATTACTGTAATAACTTTTGAAAAAAGTTGTTTCATAATTACTTAATTAAATGTTAATAAAATATTAAAAATTTCCTGCTTTTAACTATTTTAGAAACTCGTCTAAGCTTTTATTTACACAGGTTTATTAGATTTTCTCCTGATTTTATACTTCATTTCCTCATTAGGGAATAACTTTCTTATGCTCTATAACGGTTCTGTAGTAAGCAAAGTTTGGGATTTTAGTTAGGGAATAACTTTCTTATGCTCTAAAACGGTTCTGCATTAAGCAAAGTTTGGGATTTTAGGCCGGTTTCACTATCACCCGTTGCAAGAAATAAGGAAAAAACGCAAATGTAATATTTTGTCTGTGAACCTCCAAAAGCCTAAATTTTTTTGAACGCATGTTAACGGTTTTTTGAGCGTTTAAGAATTGTTAAATGTTATAAATTACCTTTTACCTTTAAAGAATACTACTCTTTAGCAACATTCTGTTCTATTTTTAAATGCTATTCACTTTGCATAAAGTAAACTTTGTCATTCCTTCGTAGGCGTGGCTTTGTAATCCACGCCGGAAAAAAACATTGGATTTGCAATCCCCCAAAAATTGTTCCAAAAAAAAGTTGATGGAAAAAATTAAAAGATAGTCAGTAAGTTCTAATTTTAGAGAGTGAAGGAAAATTGTTCTAGTGCGAGATTGCAAATCCCTGGATTAAGACGTTGTGGATTCGGAAATCCACAACGACGATTTTACAAATCCACAACGACGATGTTTTACATTTAATGTAGACTGCACGTCTGCGTAGATTTGTAATCCACGCAGAACTAAAGAAGAGGATTTACAATCCACAAAAGCAAATTTAAAGGTAAAAAGTTGATGGAAAAAAATTGAAAGATAGTCAGTAAGTCCTAATTTCAGTGAGTGAATGAAAATTGTTCTAGTCCGGGATTGCAAATCCCTGGATTAAGACGTTGTGGATTCGGAAATCCACAACGACGATTTTACAAATCCACAACGACGATGTTTTACATTTAATGTAGACTGCACGTCTGCGTAGATTTGTAATCCACGCAGAACTAAAGAAGAGGATTTACAATCCACAAAAGCAAATTTAAAGGTAAAAAGTTGATGGAAAAAAATTGAAAGATAATCAGTAAGTCCTAATTTCAGAAAATGAAGGAAAATTGTACTAGTCCGGGATTGCAAATCCCTGGATTAAGACGTTGTGGATTCGGAAATCCACAACGACGATTTTACAAATCCACAACGACGATGTTTTACATTTAATGTAGACTGCACGTCTGCGTGGATTTGTAATCCACGCAGAACTAAAGAAGAGGATTTACAATCCACAAAAGCAAATTTAAAGGTAAAAAGTTGATGGAAAAAAATTGAAAGATAGTCAGTAAGTCCTAATTTCAGAAAATGAAGGAAAATTGTACTAGTCCGGGATTGCAAATGCTGGGATTAAGACGTTGTGGATGGCAAATCCACAACGACCAAAATAGAGCGTTGTGGATTCGGAAATCCACAACGACGATGGCACCTAATTTAGCAAATAAAAACCGAATAGAAAATCCTCGAGGATTTTCGTAAGTAGGCTATAACTAGCAATAAATTATATACGGTATTGTGCGTAGTTTTATTCCACGGTTTTTAGTTTATGCGTTACATATGCCGAATAAGAAATAAATCCAAACACAAAAACTCCAAATATTCTTTGAGTTAGACCTCTTTGTTCCATTGGGTCTAATCTTGCAACCATAGCCCAAAAATATAGGAAGATAGTAAGTGCCGAAAGAATGGAAATTATTTTCGTCATACGACTTATATCGAAGTCTTTCATTTCATACAAAAATGCGAATGGAAGCATCATTATTGACAATCCAATTCCATAAAGTCCGTGCCAAGGTGAACCTATTTTATATATTGCTCCAAATAAGAACGTAATACCGAAGATTATTGTCAAAACTGAAGTAATAGTAAATTGACTTTTAAATTTTAAAATCAGTCCAATTCCATAAAAGATTGCAGAAATTCCAGTAAGAAAAATTCCTATGTTAAAAATACTACCAGCAGTTTGATTTTCATTAATAGCTAATTCGCTTGCGTGTTGTCCAATATGAGTATAATCGGAAGCAAATAATCCAGCTATAATTACAGTTCCAAAATATAATATAGGTAAATATATACCTTGCTTTAAAAAAAAATCTTTCATTTTATATATTGGTTTGAGTTTGTCTTAAACTACGCACAACGGTTTTGGCTATGCCCAGTAAGGGTTTCAACGCCAGTCCATTTCAATTTATTTCTATTCTTCATTACTTGTACCTATTTTCAAATTTGGACTATCGCCCTTATTGGGTATAGCCTGTGTGTGTGCCCTGCATGTGCTGCAGTACCCCCACACCCGATGTTCTAGAAAAATTTTGAAATTACAAATTCTCTTCAAAAAACCGCGGGTTGGGGTGTATTTATTTTATCCAGAGGGTGAAGAAAAATTGTTCTAGTCCGGGATTGCAAATCCCTGGATTAAGACGTTGTGGATTACAAATCCACAACGACGATGACAAAAAAGACGGTGAATTATAATTTAGGGCTAAGTGGGAAAACGTAAATTAACCTCGTAGGCGTGGATTTGTAATCCACGCCGGAAAAAACATTGGATTTGCAATCCCCCAAAAATTAATCCAAAGGTAAAGAGTTGATGGAAAAAATTGAAAGATAGTCAGTAAGTCCTAATTTCAGAAAATGAATGAAAATTGTTCTGGCCCGGGATTGCAAATCCCTGGGATTAAGACGTTGTGGATTGCAAATCCACAACGACGAGAAAAATTGAAATATAATCAGTAAGTCCTAATTTCAGAGAGTGAATGAAAATTGTTCTAGTGCGAGATTGCAAATCCCTGGATTAAGACGTTGTGGATTGCAAATCCACAACGACGATGTTGATGGAAAAAATTGAAATATAGTCATTAAGTCCTAATTTCAGAAAGTGAAGAAAAATTGTTCTAGTCCGGGATTACAAATCCCTGGATTAAGACGTTGTGGATTACAAATCCACAACGACGATGTTGATGGAAAAAATTGAAAGATAGTCAGTAAGTCCTAATTTCAGAAAGTGAAGAAAAATTGTTCTAGTCCGGGATTACAAATCCCGGGATTAAGACGTTGTGGATTGCAAATCCACAACGACGATGGATTATAAATCCACAACGACGATGACAGAGTGGCAAGCTGGTATAGGGGCGTTGTGGATTCGGAAATCCACAACGACGATGCAAATCCACAACGACCGGGTGAGGATATGCGGACCTCTATTCTTTATTTCAGGTTATCCAGTTTTTGATAAATCGACTCTTTGAGTTCCGCAATGTCATCTTGCGTAATTTGTTGCTCTTGCAACCTCGAAATACCCGTTTCCAGCAGTTCACTCTGTTTTTCATAATTGGCACAAGCCTTACAAACCATTTTATGAGCCTTTAGCTGCAGGCGTTCAATGAAACTGAGCTTAAAGTGCATTTTTTTTTCAATGAGCTCCGTGGCTTTTAAACATGAAAGAAGGAGTATATGTATAATTCGTTTCATCCGTATAAAGTTTATTTAAGTCATTGGCCGAATGGAACTCGCATGATCTTAAGTTTTATACATTCTCTTGTTGTGACAAACTTTTTTGCTCATGCTCGTTTCATTCGTGTAAAATTTACCTACTTTATTGATATATTGATTCTTAAAAGTAGTCATTAGTCATTTGTGGTTAGAGGTTAGTCAATTGTCTATTTAGTTTATCAATCTCACCAATCTCTTCAATCCATTCAATATCATTATCTAACGACCTAATGGTCTATTGACCTAATGACCTTACAGTGCTTCTGCCTGTGCAATTCTGCCTATATTTATACCTGTTCTTGTTGTGAAAAGCTTAGCTGGTCATGCTCTTTTTCTTGCAAATCAATTTTTAAACCAGTTGTTTTCAACACAATCTCTTAGCTGTAACTTAGCTCTGTGAACAATCTGCCAGAAATTAGTAGGGGCAATACCCAATTCCTGACATATTTCCTGTCCGTTTTTTCCCGACAGGTATTTTAACTTAACGCAGATGTTCCATTTTTCGGGCAATGCATCCAGGCATTTTTTCAATACCTGCTGAAATTCGCTGTCATCCAGCAATTGTGGTTCCTGGACCTCCCACTCGTTGGGGTGTTTGTTATCCTGCCAGCCGCCATCGGCATTAAACAAGGCCGAGAACACTTCCGGGTCCATATTCACCGGTTGTTTGACCTTTTTTCGGTACACATCCACAATTTTGTTGTTGAGAATGGAAAACAGCCAGGTTTTGGGCGAACTATCCCCTTTAAACCCGTCCAGTTTTTCTACTGCTACCAGAAACGTATCCTGAACCAGGTCCTTAGCCAGTTCCTTATCCGATACTTTGTGCAATGCCCACGAATATAAATCACCGGCATAGCTCTCTACCAGATGGGTGAGGTCTACTCTCTTTTCCACTGACATTTATGAAGAAATTTAAATACCACAACGTGTTTTTGTCAGGCGCTACTCTGATGGCCATTGGCTTTGGCACCATTGGTTAAAGGTAAAAAAAAGATTTTTTATCTCTATAAACTTATCTGTATTCCTGTCATTATGAAACTCGTATGGCTTATCCTTGCGGTTTATACAGACTGTTATATACAAAAGGATAAATTTTACAGGCCACACAAATGCCAAAGGCCGCTTCCAGAAAAGAAAACAAACCAAGGATGGAGGTCAGAATGATGGCTGTTGCCGGGTATTGAAGTATGGTCGTCGCCAGTATGGCAACACTAACGAGAAGACCAATGCGCGCAGCAAAAATCTTTGGTCCGGCATTAATCATCCGTGGCGGTAAAGACAATTGCTTTACCATTTGCCGCGAGATTATTCCTATCGGGCTGTAGGGCGACAGCCTGGTCGACCTCAACAAAAAATCGAGTGCCAGAAAGGCGATGAGCCAGAACCATCCACTATAGACGAAAGCTAACAATATCAGAAAGGTAAATGCCCCGTTGATTCTTGCAACGTTTTCATTGATCTTATGTGGCGATATGGGGCAAAAGGCGTATGTTTTCATATTCTGTTTGAATCATTAATGTTTGTACGAATTATTAATTTAAAGAGATGGGCATACCATAATGTTTGGTGCTGCCGGTTCTTCTTTTAATGTGTCGGGAATTTGTCGGGGGAATACCCCATTCCTGACAAATTATTTTTAAATAATTTTTTGTTACAAAGATAACATGCATTAAGTGCACAGGCAGAAGGGGGAAGAAATTAAAGTTTATTATTTCGGGATAGTTTTATCCTTGGGCCGAGCTCATGCCAGGTCTTTTGGTTAATGTATGTGAAACGCTTCCAAGCCTTAAGCAGGAACCTTGAAAGCCCCTTTCAAGAATCTTGAAAGCCCCTTCCAAGAAATTTGAAAGCCGCTTCCAGGAACCTTGAAAGCCCCTTCCAAGAAGTTTGAAAGCCGCTTCCAAAAACCTTGAAAGCCCCTTTCGAAAACCTTGAGAGCAGCTTCCGAGAACCTTGAGAGCAGCTTCTAAGAATATTGAAAGCCGCTTTCACATCTGTGTGGAATTGCAATCCCAAAAAACTAATCAATGTATAGGTTAATGAAGATAAAGGACGAAGGATAATCGGTAAGGTTTAATTTCAGCAAATGAGGTAAATAATAAGGCATAACGGGGTTGCAAATCCACAACGACGATGGGGTATTAAATAACCCTACCATTGAAAGAATCGATCAGTTAAAGACCAAATTATATTTAAGTAAAAACGTGCTTAAATTAATTGACAACGTGTTCAGCAAACAAATATACGTGTTCAAGTTGTTTTGTTTTAGTAACACTTTGAGGCGAAATACTTTTGTGGACTAAGTTTTAATTAAAAAAATAAATGAAACGAGCATGACCAACAAAGTTTGTCACAACAGGAATATGTTTAAATTAATGGTTGTGCAAGGTTCATTATGTCAGTGATTTAGATAAATTTTAAACGGATGAAAACAAAAGTGAAAGTATTTACAATCGTAGGAATGGTTATGTTGTTGACCTCAGGCATCATTGCCCAAAACAGTGAAAAGAAATTTGGATTTGAAATTAATGGGGGTGCCTCAATAGCAACAAAAGAATTAAGCAATACTCGTTTAAATGCTGGTGGTGGGTTTGAATTTTTGTTACATTATCGCTTTGTGCCCCATCTTGGAGCATACGCAGGTTGGGGGTGGAATAAACTACCCGCAGACAATTCTTTTGCTGGTGATGATATTTGTTTCGAAGAAACCGGTTATATTTTTGGCTTTCAGCTTATGCACCCAATAGGTAATTCTCCATTTTCCTATTATGCAAGAGTTGGAGGATTGTACAACCATATAGAAACTGAAAATGCAGAAGGTGATATTATTAACGATACTGGACATGGTTTGGGTTTTCAATTAGCAAGTGGGGTAAACTACTATTTAGGCAAAAACTGGAATTTGACAGGAGGTGTAAAATTCAATTCTCTGAGCAGAGATGCAGATTTTGAGGGAATTTCTAAAAACTTAGATTACCAATATGTTTCTATAAGAATTGGCTTTGTAAAGCAATTCTAAAATGATAACCAACCCGTATCCAATTTCATTTTAAAAATATATATTTGAAAAATGTTATTAAAAATAAATAAAGAACAAATATCTTATAAGCAGCTAATTTGGCTGCTTATAATTTTAGTTCTTACAATACAAATAAATGTAATAACATATAATCATTTTAGCGGCTATTATGTATTAAAAGACTTTCAACATTTTTTAGTAAGATTATTACGCGGTTGTATTTTAAGTTTAATAGCATCCTTTTTTATTGCATATTCAGATATTCTTGTAATTCAATTTTTAAAAAGCAAAGCTCCGTGGGAAACGAAAGTCTTTAAAAGAGTCTTAATTGAATTGAGTTTCACCCTTATTATTGGAGTCCTATTTTCAGTTTTTTTTACGCTATTTGCAAATTTACTAAATCCCTATTCACACACATTAAGTAATGTGCTCTTAAATAATGCTTTAATATTTTCGGTAGTCAATATATTGTTAATATCCATTCTAGAAGGTTTAATTTTTTCCAGGCAAAAAAAAGAAGTTGAAATATGGGCAAATTCATTAAAAGAGGAGTTAGCTCAAATAAAGTTTGAACTATTAAAAAGTCAAATTAATCCACATTTTATGTTCAATAGTTTAAACGTATTATCGGGTTTGATAAGTAAAGATGCAAAAAAAGCTGAACTTTTTGTCGATGAATTTTCATTCATCTATCGTTATGTGCTTGATACCATTGAACAAAAAGTTTCATCCCTGGAAAAAGAGCTTGATTTTATCCGCTCCTACTTTTTTTTGCAAGAAATCCGTTACGGAGAGTCTCTAACCTATGCCATAAACCTACCTGCCTCTATCATGAATTGCTTTTTACCTCCTCTATCTTTTCAGATAATTATTGAGAATGCTATAAAGCATAATGTGGTTAATGAATCAAAACCACTTCATATCGATATCGCTTATGAAGATGATTTTATAATTATTAGCAATAAAATACAAGCAAAAATATCCAGAAGCAAATCAACAGGAATAGGTCTTAAAAATTTACAAAAAAGGTATGCTTTAATTAGTGAGATATATCCTGATTTTTATGTTCAGGAAGACAAGTTTATTGCCAAATTACCCTTGGTTAAACAATTTTAAGTGTTGGATTGACTATAGGTAAAAATAAGATGGAGTAAACGATAGAACAAAAAGTTGAAAATAAAATGACCAGTAAGAATTTTAGAAAGGAATAAAGAATGGAGGTGTTAATTATTGAAGACGAAAAAATTGCAGCAGAAAAGCTGGAGCGAATGTTACAGAAACTTGACGCTACGATTAAAGTCAAAGCCAAAGTTGAATCCATCAAAAAATCGATTAATTGGCTCCTGAAAAATCCTGTCGATTTAATTTTTCTCGACATTCAGCTTTCAGATGGTATTAGCTTTAGTATCTTCAATCAATTACAAATAAACACGCCCATTATTTTTACGACAGCCTATGACCAATATGCGATAAAAGCATTTCAATTAAATAGTATTGCTTATTTATTAAAACCTATTCGAATTAAAGATTTAGAAGCAAGCTTGAATAAATATAAAACACTAAAGTCAAGCTTTGCAATCGATTTTGACAACCTATTAAAGCAAATTCAAAGTAAACAACCTGAATACAAGAAAAGATTTATAATTCAGATAGGTGTTAAGCTTATTCAAGTAGATATTGCAGAAATAGCATATTTCTTTGTTTTTAATAAATCTGTTTATATGAAGCTATTCCGGGGGAATTCATACCCTGTGGAATTTTCACTTGATAAATTGGAAGAACTAATTAATCCAAACGATTTTTTCCGAATCAATCGTAAGTACATCATTAACATTAAGGCAATATCAAAAATGACGACTTTATCTCGTAGTAGAGTTCTGATAGAGCTAACCCCACATCCAGAAAATAATTTAGAAACTATTGTAAGTATTGATCGTGCTTCAAATTTCAAAAAATGGCTGGGCAGATAATCCTCATGTCGGCGTGGCTTTGTAATCCATGCAGAACTAATGATGTGAATTTGCAATCCAAAAAAACAAATCCAGATAAAATGTTATGGATATGGCATGAAGAAGAACTGTTGAGTTATAATTCCTGGCTAAGTGAAAAATAAAGGAATTCATAGGGATTACAAAACCCGGAAATTAAGCGTTGTGGATTCGGAAATCCACAACGATGATGGGGTATTTGTCCGGGCTTGCAAATCCATCACGACGAGGGAATAACTATGTTACTTGCAGTTGTTCTAACAGTTGGCCGGAGCGAATAATGGTTTCAGTAGTCCCGTATTTTTTTCGAACTTCCAGGATATAACTACCGGGTTTTAATGAATCAGGGATGGAGAATATCAGTTTACCCTGTGTTTGTAAGGCAATGGTTGATGTTTTTACCGGTTCTCTGCCATCGGTGGGGGTGAACCAGATACCTTCCGAGTAGTTCTCCGGATCAAATTTTAAATCTTTGCCAATAATGGTGCCGATTCCGCCCGGTGTTAGCAGGTTATTGATTGTACCTGAGGTGACGTCGGTAAATTCGGTGACAATGGGTGCCGGACTTCTGCCGGTGAGCTTTTCTACCCGGGCATTTTGTATTTTTGCCGTCAGCATGGTCCCGGCCTTTAGAGAAGCCCGTTTCGTGTGGCGGGACTCGTCAAAGGTGTCGTCCACATTGTTGAACACCCCTCTGATGGTGGGACGGATTACCGCCAGAGGTAAAACCACGGTTTTGCCCCGGGCCACTTCTTCCGAGGTGACTTCAGATAACAATAAGGCTGCAGCCATAAGGTCGGTTTCGGTGAGAGAGGTTCCCCGTTTCGCTGCTTTCTTGACTATGTCTTTGAGATAGAGAGTGTCGGTGGTCATAACTCTTGCAGTCAGACGATTAGATTTGCGGGTAAGGGGGTTCGATTCTAAGTAGTACTTAATCATGGCTATACAGTTTAAAGGTTATAGACATCATTAAATATTTATGATTGCTAGTTGTTTCTAACTATCGCGATGTGTATGGCGAATCTACAACAACGGTGGGGTTTTTATCAGTATATCGTTTTTTTAATAAATTCATTGTTAATGCTTTGGGTTTCTCAGCGACCATGAAGCCGTTATTAAGAATTCTCTTGGGTGCAGGGAATATTCGGTTTGTAAATAGGCTAAGTTTGATTCGCGGGTTTTGACAATTTTGTGGGTATTAAAGATGTTCCTGCACTGAAGTTTTATGTTTATTCGTTTCCCGGCCGGATTAAGTCTGTAAACAATGTTGGAAAACAGTATTTTTATTGTTCATTTTGCGGATAGGAGAGGAAAAGGGTTAGTTTAATTTTACTTCTCAGCAGCCCACAACAAAATTTTACCCAGCAAGGTGGTTTGGTATTTGGGTATTTTGTCCGAAATGATTTTTTCTATCTGTTCTTCTTTTGCCATAGCAGGCATATCGTCGGATGCAATTTTTTGGATTTCTGCCAAAGTGGCATGGTCAAAAAACTGTGACAAAATATTTTTAAGTTCCTGTAAGGGGTTGGTGGTTTCGTTGGATTTAAGAGGCTCGTTAAGGTTCGCTTCGGTAATACATATTCGAAGCAGCTCTCTGACGCTTTCTTTTACCGGGTCTTCACTTCCGGCGGTGTCGCGTAACGACCAGCTGTTGTATTGATAGTCGGTATTTTCCAGTTCGCGAACGTAGATGTTGTCGGGACCGAAGATTCTTTTCAACACCAGCAGGGTGCCTTTTTTCCAGGCTTGCCAGTTGAAATTTTTATGGTCCAATCCTTCGAGCCGTTCTTCCAGAAGGGCTTTACCGGTGTTTGTTTCAGATGATGTGTTTGTGCTCATGAATCGGTTTTTTGTCTGTTAAATTTAATGATTTCAGGGATAGGATACAAAAAAGGGATTACCATAACCGGTAATCCCTTTTTATTTATGTTTATTTTTTGGGTGATTAATTAAAAAGCGTATTCGTTAAAGTTTTGTGGGAGTAATATTTTTTGAAATTCACCATTAAAAACTCTGATTCCTAAGCTTTCAACTTTTCATCCAAATGTTTATCTAATTTATTGGTCTGATGGAACTCGCAAGACCATTGGTTTATGCATGTTCTTGTTGTGCCAACCTTTGTTGGTCATGCTCGTTTCATCCTTAATGTTAAGAATTTTTATTTCGATACTTTCAGTATTTCTGAAATCATTTTGGTCAACTGTTCTTTGGGTACAAAACCGAGCACAGCCTGAGGTTTCTCATTCAGAGGTATAAAAACAATGGTAGGTAAACTACGGATGCCAAAGGCAGCTGATAGTTCGCGCGATTTTTCGGTGTCTATTTTATATACCTGAATTTTTCCATTGTATTCTTTCTGAATTTCTTCCAATACCGGCGACAACATCCTGCAGGGGCCACACCAGTCGGCATAAAAGTCCAGAATGGCTGGTTTGTTACCTTTGTAGGCCCACTCGCTGTTATTTTCGAAGTCAAATACCTGCTCAATAAAAGCCTGTTTGTCTAAATGAATGACATTAGATTCTGCGGTGTCCCCCCCGGGATTTGCCTTGATGACCGATGAGGACGAAAATAGCAGGAGAATGAGTCCCAGAAATAATGTTGAGTTACTTTTCATGATCGTTGACTTATTAATGATTTACAAAAATAAGAAAGGTGAAGTTTATTTCTCAACCTTTAATACATCTTTAATGGCCCGCTCAAATGTGTCTTTGGGCAAGGCACCCTGTGCCATTTGCGGTTGACCTTCGGTAGGGACGAACAGAAGCGACGGAATACTTTGAATCCCGAACATGCCGGCCAGTTCGCGTTGGTCTTCAGTATCTATCTTATAAATATCTATTTTTCCGTTGTATTCTTCCGAAAGTTCTTCCAAGATGGGGGCTACCATTTTACAGGGTTGACACCAGTCTGCGTAGAAGTCAATCAAACAAGGCTTTTCGCCTTCAAATTTCCATTCTTTATTGTTTTCGAAATCAAAAACTTTTTCTTTGAACGTTTCTTTTGTCAAATGCTCAACCATAATGTTTCTTGTTTTTATTGGTTCAAAATTAGTGAATTTTTTAGATTTTCCAAATATGTAAATTTGTGAATATGTTAATACAATCCCTGTGCCAAAAAATATTGAGTTATGTCAATCTGCCTGCCGATTGAGATTATATTTGTAATTTTGCCCTCCCGATGATCTTATCCTAACAACCCAAAAGGTCAAATAGTTGAATAATCCTGATTTTTAGCGATAAGGATAGGTCTATGTGCTGGACTTTCAAGTTCTTCGGGATTTGTTCCAAATTTACAGGAAGCCAGGGGTATTAAAAATAGAAATGAATTTTACAGGAATGATAAAACATATACAATCGCCGGTATTTAAGGCTATTTCGCAGGTGGCTGACCGATACGACAAAGAGGCATATGTGGTGGGCGGATTTGTCAGGGATTTGATATTGAAGCGTCCTACCACTGATATTGATGTGGTCGTGGTTGGCAGCGGGATAGAGCTGGCAGGTGCTGTGGCCAAGAAACTGGGTGGCGTTAAAGTTTATGTGTTTAAAAACTTTGGAACGGCCATGTTTAAATATCAGGGATTGGACGTGGAATTTGTGGGCGCCCGAAAAGAATCTTATCAAAGAGATAGTCGTAAGCCTATAGTGGAAGACGGAACGCTGGAGGATGATCAGAATCGACGAGACTTTACCATCAATGCCTTGGCGCTTTCATTGAATGAAAAAAGCTATGGGAAATTGGTGGATCCTTTCCACGGCATAAGGGATCTGGAAGCTGGTATTATACGTACTCCTTTGGATCCGATGGTGACTTTTTCAGACGACCCTTTGCGGATGCTTCGAGCCATTCGTTTTGCGGCACAGCTGGGGTTTCGTATCGAAGAGAACACCTATGAAGGAATTGTGTCCCAAAAAAAACGGTTGGAAATTGTTTCCAAAGAAAGAATTTCAGAGGAACTTAATAAAATATTGTTGTCGAAGAAACCGTCGGTGGGCTTCAAGTTGTTGGAGAAAACCGGGCTGCTACCTATGATTTTACCGGAGCTGCAGGCCTTAAAAGGGGTCGAAAAAATTAACGGTATAGGGCACAAGGATAATTTTTATCATACTTTGGAAGTGGTGGATCAGTTGGCGGAACATTCGGATGATCTTTGGTTAAGATGGGCAGCTCTGTTGCATGATATAGCCAAACCGCGGACCAAACGTTTTGACCCCAAACTCGGATGGACCTTCCATTCCCACAACTATGTGGGCAAGAAAATGGTGCCAAAAATCTTTAATCGACTGAGGTTGCCGCAAAACGACAAGATGAAGTTTGTGCAGAAAATGGTGGAGCTCCATATGCGCCCTATTGTCCTGAGTGAAGAAGAGGTTACCGACTCGGCCATTCGAAGGCTCCTCTTTGATGCCGGGGATGATATAGAGAGTTTGATGACTTTATGTGAAGCCGATATTACTTCCAAGAATGAGGTGAAAGTACGTAAGTTCTTGCGTAACTTTAAAATTGTCAGGCAAAAGCTAAAAGAGATTGAGGAGAAAGATCGGATCCGTAATTTTCAGCCACCGGTGTCGGGAGAAGAAATTATGGAAACGTTCGGACTTCCCCCATGCAAAATTGTGGGAGAGATAAAGGCCGCAATAAAAGAAGCTATACTGGAAGGAACCATTCATAACGAGTATGAAGAGGCCAGAAACTTTATGCTCCAAAAAGGGAAAGAGATGGGGTTGAAGTGTTGAAATCTTAGTCCATACGGGTTGGTTGGGAAGAAGTAATTTGGGACCAACGACAAATTTGATGGGACCAAATGATTGTTTGTTATTGAAGTTACCCAAGCGAAAGAGATGATTTTAGAATAGATAGAGCCATTATTAATAAAGACAAAATCTAGATTATTGAATCAGGCCAATAGATTCTTCGCGGATAAACATTATGAGCCTTTTGCTGAAGAAATGGCTCCCATACTAATTGGTTGGCATCTCCAGACACCGGAAAATGCAGGAAGTCTTTTGCGTCTGGCTGCCAATGTTGGATGCCGGTTGGTTTTGTTTGTGAAAGATGAGGCGGAAGCCGTCTTCAAAACAACCAAAATGAAGTATGTTGCAGGGGGCGCTTATGATCAGGTTGACTGGCTTTTCTGTCGTACAGAAGAGCTTCTTCGACATATCCCTGATCAATATACTTTTGTGGCACTGGAAACCGTCCCCGGGTCCAAAAACTTGTTGAGAACTAAATTACCTGACAAAATGGCTCTTATGGTGGGCAGTGAACGGTCGGGGCTCCCCGAAGGGATTAAACTTCCCGGTCAGATAGACGTTCACATTCCTATGTTGGGGCCGGTAAAATCGATGAACGTGTCACATGCCGCAGCCGTTTGCCTGTTTGAGTGGATGAGACAGCATAAACACCTTATACTTTAAAATATGTATCCTATAGCCAGACGAAAGTTGGGCAATATGGATGAATAAGTATTGTGGTAAGTTTTATTGGCATAGGTTATTGTCTCAAATTCCAGTCCATAGCCAATTCCAATTGCTGTTTCGAAATTGAAATGTTTGCCGATATGGCGTCTTAATCCGTACATAGGCACAATAAAAATAAATGGATTAAAGTCAATATTTTCAGATTTTATTCTGAATCCAGGTTGAAATCCGTTATATACCGATATGTAATTTCCACTATTGCCGTCAATTCTTTTTCCTTTTTGAAGCCGTCTGTTAAAGTTGTAGTAATAACGTGGTTCCAAACAAAAATAAGGGACAATACCCCATTGGGGAGAATCGTTCAAGAAGTTCTGAGACCAAAAAAAGCCCCAACTCAATTCACTGCGTAAGGCAATTTTGTTTGTGAGTCTCGACTCATTGTAAATTGTTAATGGAAGAAATAAGGTTTGGACACCCCAAACGCTTTTTTCCACATTTGCATCTTGCGCTTGGCTTTTGACAAGGCAATGGCAGAAAATTAACAGAAAAATTATAAGACGATTCTTCATGAATAATTTTTAAGAAAATAAGGCGCATGATAAAAATTGGGATTATGCGAACTTTGTTGAATATATAGGTTGTAAAAATAATTTGATAATCTATACGTGCAATTCTTTCTAAATAATTTATGAAATGATAGTTGATATATAGATTTGTTTCATATTTTAAAAAATTAAGGTTGACAAAAGTAATAATTGCTTATTGTCGATCAAAAGGATTATTGTATTTTGATAAGTAGAGTTGACCGGGTTGGCGTTCTATTATGAGGGCGCGTGATTTAATAGTATCCGTTTATGGTGCTGTTTTTTGGCAATGATTCCAGATCAATAAAGAAATTTTTCTTTTTTAACAGCGATTGCAGAAATAATTCTTCAATAATCTTTACTTTTGCGGCGAAATAATAAACCAGAAAAATCCCATAGTTTTTTATGGCCTACCTCCAAAACACCATGGTTATTCGTCGAGAACTGCTCGTGCGGTTAACCAGACTGATGAAAGAGAATCTACTAACTGAAAAGATCGACCGTATTCCACTGGAAATGGCGCCCAAAGAGAGGGGTACACGCCATCGGTGTTGTGTGCATAAAGAGAGAGCGGTGATCAAGTATAAGTCGATGCCACTGTTAGGGTTTCGACCCCATGATGAAATTGATGAACTAACGCCGTTGTCTGAATATGCCACCAAGGCGCTTCAGCGGGAGCAGCCTGTGAATAATAGCATGTTGACAGTGGTTGATGAAGCCTGCACCAGTTGTGTGAAGGTCAATTATGTGGTCAGTAATCTTTGCCGGGGATGCGTGGGGCGGTCATGTCAGATGAATTGTCCCAAGGATGCCATAACCATCGATGCCGATGGTAAGGCACGTATCAAAGAAGAAAACTGTGTTAGTTGTGGCATTTGTCATAAAGCATGCCCCTATCATGCGATCATATATGTGCCGGTGCCCTGCGAGGAGGCTTGTCCGGTAGGTGCCATAAAGAAAAATAAGGAAGGCGTGGAAGAGATCGATGAGGAAAAATGCATCCTTTGCGGACGGTGTATTAATGCCTGTCCATTTGGATCCGTCTTCGAAATATCTCAGGCTATTGATGTATTGAGTGCTGTCAAGAAAGGGAAGAAGCTGACTGCTATGGTGGCACCGTCTCTTTACGGCCAGTATGGTGCCAAACCCGGACAAATTATCAATGCCATAAAAGAAGCAGGTTTTGCCCATGTGGTGGAAGTTGCAGAAGGAGCTGCCATAACAGCGCGTGAAGAAGCCGATGAATTTCGAGAACGATTGGAAAAGGGGTGTGGATTGATGACCACTTCCTGTTGCCCTTCGTTTGTGGAAGCAGTGAATAAACATATTCCGGCCATGAAAAAATTGGTGAGTGAAACCCCTTCTCCAATGATTTTTACAGCCAAGATATCCAAAGAACGTTTCCCGGAATCATCCACCGTATTTATCGGTCCGTGCGTCGCAAAAAGAAAAGAGGCTAAAGAATCGGGGCTCGTAGATTATACCCTTACATTTGAAGAACTTGATGCCATTTTTGAGGGGTTGGCAATCGATGTCCATACTCAGGATGAAGGAGCCACTCTGACGATTGTGGATCGTGAGGCGCACGGCTTTGCCAGAAGCAGTGGTGTGGTCAATGCCGTCAAGAAGGTCAGCGAGGATGTATTTATTAAAGAAATAGTGATCAATGGTCTGGATAAAAAATCTATGAATATGTTAAAAGCCTATGCCCGGGGTAAAGTACCCGGCAACTTTATAGAAGTTATGGCTTGTGAGGGCGGGTGCTTATCCGGCCCCTGTTCGTTGGCAGATAAACGAAAAAGGACTAAGTATTTCGAAACGTCTTTAAATCTTTTATATGATCCTGTAGAAGCTAATGAATGAGCTTCTGTCGATTTGTCACGTGGTGCCTGTCACAATACGAGATGATTTTGATTATCCCGTGTCATAATTACATCTTTATTACTTCTTTTGATGATGTTAGATAAATGGCATATCCTTTGATTTAAGAGTTGGTCGATTGTTGAAAAGTAATGAGAACGAAAAATAAATTACACAATGGGAAAAATAATTGGAATTGACTTAGGAACTACCAACTCGTGTGTGGCAGTAATGGAGGGTAACGAAGCTGTTGTAATTCCCAACAGTGAAGGCAAACGTACGACGCCATCAATTGTTGCATTCGTAGAAAATGGTGAACGCAAAGTAGGTGATCCTGCCAAACGGCAGGCAATCACAAATCCTGAAAAAACGATATATTCTATCAAACGCTTTATGGGAAGCATGTTCAATGACATCCCTAATGAGATCAAAAGGGTTCCTTATAAAGTGGTGAAGGGTGACAATAATACACCTCGGGTTCAGATAGATGATCGTCAGTATTCGCCGCAGGAAATCTCTGCCATGGTCCTCCAAAAAATGAAGAAGACCGCTGAAGACTATCTGGGACAAGAGGTCACTGAAGCCGTTATTACCGTTCCGGCCTACTTTAATGACTCACAACGCCAGGCGACCAAAGAAGCCGGAGAAATTGCCGGACTGAATGTGAAAAGAATCATTAACGAACCGACTGCTGCCTCTTTGGCCTATGGTCTTGACAAGAAAGGTCAGGATATGAAGGTAGCTGTCTTCGACTTAGGAGGTGGTACTTTCGATATTAGTATTCTTGAATTGGGCGAAGGAGTGTTCGAAGTGAAATCTACCAATGGTGATACCCACCTCGGTGGTGATGATTTCGATGAAGCGATTATCGACTGGTTGGCAAGTGAGTTCAAAAAGGATGAGGGTGTTGACCTGAAAAAGGATCCTATGGCTTTGCAGCGCTTGAAAGATGCTGCCGAAAAAGCTAAAATTGAACTGTCAAGTTCAAGTAGTACCGAGATCAACCTTCCTTACATTATGCCGGTTGACGGTGTGCCTAAACACTTGGTGAAAACACTTTCCAGATCTCAATTTGATCAACTCACTTACGATTTAGTGCAAAGAAGTTTGGAACCGTGTAAAGTTGCCTTAAAAGATGCAGGTTTAAGTGCTTCTGATATTGACGAAGTTATTTTGGTAGGTGGTTCTACTCGTATTCCTGCTATTCAAAAAGTCGTTGAAGACTTTTTTGGAAAGAAAGCCTCCAAAGGGGTGAACCCCGATGAAGTGGTTGCTGTGGGTGCTGCGATCCAAGGTGGTGTACTCACCGGAGAAGTGAAAGATGTGTTGTTGTTGGATGTGACGCCTCTTTCTCTTGGTATTGAAACCATGGGAGGGGTGATGACCAAACTGATTGAAGCCAACACGACCATCCCTACTAAAAAATCAGAAACCTTTACAACCGCAGCAGACAATCAACCTTCCGTGGAAATTCATGTGTTGCAGGGTGAACGACCTATGGCCAAAGACAATAAAACCATTGGACGTTTCCATCTCGACGGTATTCCACCGGCACCTAGAGGGGTACCTCAAATTGAAGTAACTTTTGACATCGATGCCAACGGGATTCTACATGTGACCGCTAAAGATAAAGCTACGGGTAAAGAGCAAAGTATTCGAATTGAAGCTTCTTCCGGACTGTCGGATGATGAAATCAAAAGAATGAAGGAAGAAGCCGAAGCCAATGCTGAAGCCGATAAAAAAGCCAAAGAAAAAATTGATAAACTCAATACTGCCGATAGCTTGATTTTCCAAACTGAAAAGCAGCTGAAAGAATTTGGTGATAAAATACCGGCCGAGAAGAAAAAACCCATCGAAGATGCTTTGGCTAAGTTGAAAGAAGCGCATAAGAGCCAGGATGTCGACGCCATAGATAAAGCCACTCAGGAACTTAATACGGTGTTCCAGGCCGCTTCTCAAGAGATGTATAATGCCAGTCAGCAGGCGCAAGGCGGACCACAAGCCGGTGGAGAGCAGCAAGCTGATCCATCTGCCAAAAAGGGTGGGGATGACGAAGTGACCGATGTGGATTTTGAAGAAGTAAAATAACAATACGCATTGAGAACTGTTTTTATAGAGGGTTGTCTATTAGGCAGCCCTTTTTTTTGTGGCAGAAGATTGTCCGTATCGGCACTATCAAAAATTTTTGCTGATGATAACCGCATGGTTTCTTTACTGGTGAAAACTTCCTTACTGTATATTTGTAATCCTCCTCCGATAATTCAGCCGAAATGAATACTTTTGTACTAGTTGATGGTTTTAATACTTTACCGAGTTGAAGATGTTATTTTTGAGCCGGTTTGTCACCTGCAATAGACAATGTTTTCTCAACTTTCAGACCGGACAGGATACTGATGGCTAGAAAACCATTTATTCAAGAATATCAGAACAAAATATTAGACAGATTTAATACTAATGATTCGAGCATGACTTTGGAGCCGGATGCTAAATGTCTTTGCCGGTTAAATAATTCAGGTCTCATTCTGGCCTCTAAAGGGAAGGGCAATGCATACCCATCTTGTCATGCGAGTTCTTACAGGCACTTCCGATGTTTCGGAAATGTTTTGGGAACCTAAAACTTAGATAAATATTAAAGGAATGGAGTTAAGGTTATTGAATTTATTCTTTTTGTTGTTTTTGGGGATTACAGTAAATGCGCAGACGGGACTTTTTGAAAAGCCTGCCGGCCAGACAAAAAGAGAAATTAAGCAAGATGCCCGGTATCCAAATCGTAGGGATGAACAGGGACGTCGACAGGGATATTGGATGAGGTATCATCCCAATGGTAATCCCGCTTATCGGGCCCACTTTAAAGATGATCAGCCCATTGACACTCTGACTCGCTATTATAAAAGTGGAAAAACATTTGTCGAAATAATCTTTGGTGAGGGAAACAGTCGTTTGGGGCAAGCCCGTTTTTTTTCTGAAAAAGGAAAAGTCATTGCTACCGGGTTTTTTAAAAATATGAAAAAAGACAGCGTTTGGAAATTCTTTGATGAGAAAGGCATCCTGAAGTCCAGAAAGACTTTTTTCAATGATCTTCAGCAAGGCGTTTCGCAGATATTTTTTGAGGATGGTACGCTCGCCTCAGAGGTTTATTACTGGGAGGGAGAAAAACAGGGACTGGAGAAGCAGTTCTATCCCAATGGCTCACCAAGGGTGTTTATTAATTATAAGGACGGTAAGTTTCATGGTGCCTATACGGTTTATTTTCCCGACGGGAAAGAAGAGATTACCGGCTTTTATAAAGAAGGGCTGCAAGACAGTCTCTGGATCTTTTACGATGCATTGGGAAGAGAGAAGTTTTCCCTAAAATATAGAGATGGGGTAGCAGTCAATAGAGATCAACTGGACCGTATGCAACAAGAGGAGTATAATCTGTATGAGGAGAACAAAAAGAAATTTGAAGATCCTGAAAAATATATGAACAATCCATCCGAATTAATGCGGAATTTTTAATCCATGGTTTATGGGGCAGGAAGCCATTACTTTATTACAACTCAACCGAAAAATAAAAGGCATTATCGATGATGCCATGTTGATGTCTGTTTGGGTTAAAGCGGAAATAGGCGAACTGCGTGTCAACCGGAACGGACATTGTTATCTTGATCTGGTGGAGAAAGATGAAAGCGGTGATCATCTGGTAGCGCGTGCACGTGCCATGATCTGGGCCCATAATTTTAGAATGCTGAAGGTCTATTTTGAATCAACCACGGGACAACCACTAACAACCGGATTAAAAGTTCTGGTAAAGGTATCGGTCCAATTTCAGGAAGTCTATGGCTTGAGTTTAATCATTAGCGATATCGATCCCTCTTATACTTTGGGCGATTTGGCACGTAAGCGTCGGGAAGTGCTGAATCGTCTCACCGAAGAAGGGGTGATAGAGATGAATAAGGAGTTGGAGCTGCCGGAAGTGGTTCAAAAGATAGCGATCATATCCTCGCCCACAGCTGCCGGATATGGCGATTTTGTGCATCAGTTAGATAATAATCCTTATGGAATCAGGTTCTATTATCATCTGTTTTCTGCTGTGATGCAGGGAGATCAGGCCGAGGGGTCCATTGTTGAGGCTCTGGAAAAGATTTTTAATTATTCTTCTTTTTTTGATGCTGTGGTGCTCATTAGAGGGGGAGGAGCCACTATTGACCTTTTATGTTTCGACAGTTACTGGGTGGCTTATCATATTGCTCAATTTCCATTGCCTGTAATTACCGGGATAGGCCATGAAAGGGATGAATCAGTCGCCGACCTGGTGGCCAACACCATGCTGAAAACGCCTACGGCTGTTGCTGCGTTTTTGATTGAGCGGGCTGCCTCTTTTTTGCAGCTGGTGGATGAGAAAGCTTATTTGATGACAGAGATGGCCAGAGAAAAGATTCAGGAGGAAAAAAAGAAAATTGATAATTTTTCGAGAGTTTATGTGCCTACCGTTAAGACATCGTTGCAACGACGACGTAGCAAGTTGGAGCTTTTGGTGGGGCGGTTGCCGATAACAGTTTCGCAACGGTTGGGAAATGCCGGGTATGGGCTGAAACGTTATGAGGAAAGGATGGTGATGGCATCTAAGAACAGAGTGAGTTTTAATCATCAATTGCTGAATCAATATAGCTTGTCTCTTAGGAAGTTGCCCACCAGGATTTTGAATGCGTCGCGACAAAAGCTTGATTTTCTGGAACAAGCTAAAAATTCAAATGATCCGGTGCGATTGCTGAAACGTGGTTATTCGCTCACTTATCATGATGGTAAGTTGGTTAAAAACATTTCCATGTTAAAAGAAGGAGATTATATTACAACCAGATTCATAGACGGAGAGATGAGTGCTAAGGTGGAGAATGTCAGAAAATTGAAGAAGCGTGTATAGTATGCAAAGAATAAATGGTTTTGGCTTGATGGTGAAACAGGCCTTGACGTTGTAATTTCAATATTTCTTATATCTAAGAATCTTAAATCTAATTATCTAAATTAAAATGGCACCCAAAAAAAAAATAACCTATAGCGAAGCTATTGCTGAAATAGAAGAGATCTTACAGCAAATGGAAAATGAGGAGCTGGAGGTGGACGAACTATCCGGGAAGGTCAAGCGGGTATCGGAACTGGTGCGGTATTGTCGCAACAAGTTAAAAAATACCGAGGAAGAAGTGGAAAAAGTACTAAAGGAAATGGATGAAGAATAGGATATTTCCCCTTCAGAGAAAATCTGCCTGAAAATTAAAGGGGAGTAGCCACTCCGCCTTTTCCACTCGGATGATTTTTTCGGTTCCGGCCATGATGACGATGAAAGGCTTTTTAAACCGGTTTTCCCACTCGATAAAAACCTGTCGGCAGCTGCCACATGGCGGAACAGGCGCTTTAATTACCTGGCCGTCTTTGGAGGCAACAATCGCCAACATTTTTACGGCAGCGTCCGGATATTGCGAGGAAGCATAGAAGAGTGCCACTCGTTCGGCGCAAAGACCCGAAGGATAAGCGGCATTTTCCTGATTGTTGCCGGTAATTATTTTTCCGTTGTCCAGCAGTACGGCCGCACCAACATTAAATTTTGAATAGGGATTATAGGCTTTGAAGGATGCCTCCATGGCACGTTCAACTAATGCTTTTTCCTCCGGATTAAGCTGATCTGAAGATGTGAATTCCGCAAAAGGAAAGGTATATTGCTGCTGATTAGTGTGTTTCATTCTTTAAAATTTTAATTGGGACGAACGTTTCCGTCATGACTTTGTATACATCCCTTAAGAGTGGGGGCATGCGCATTTCATAACCGCAATTTAATATTGGTGATTGGTATTTACAAATTCCAACCGGGCGAAGTTGGTGGTTAGGGCAAAAAAAGGGAAGGGAATTTGTTTATTCTTTATGAAAAGTGGGGGTGGCGACTGTTTATTGTTGTAATTAGAAGAGGTTAATTGTATTAAAAAGTTGTTTGATAAATGAATATCGCCTGTCAGTTGCTTGCTCGCTATAATCTGAACCACCTACCGTTTTGTTAATGGAAGTGAGCCGATACGGAATACGGTTTGGTGAGAAGGATTATGAATCTCTTATTCAAAATAATTATAGCGTGGTCTGTTTTTGTTAATCAGTTTTATATATTTGTCGAAACAAAGGTCTGATAGTAACAATATTTCATTCGTATATAATTTATCTAACTTATTGGCCGAATGGAACTAGCATGACAAAGATTTATGCAATCTCTTTTGTGACAATCTTGCATTGTCATGCTCGTTTCATCCGTTTAAATTAAAGTTAAGTTATTGGTTGGATGGAACTCACAAGACACAGTTTATTTACGTCCTTGTTTCCGATAGGAAGGGATAAAAGTAGTGATCAACTTTTTGGTCATGTTCGTTTCTATAAGATGATTCTTTTTTGAATGGATTGATTATGCAAAAAATAGCGATTCTTTTTGTTGTATTTAGTAGTTTTTTTGTTCACCTGGCTCATGGTCAGGAGACAACCAAATTCACGCCCGAACAATATATAGATAAATACCATGATTGGGCCGTAATGAATATGAAACGAAACGGCGTGCCTGCAAGCATAACCCTAGCACAAGGTATGCTGGAGTCGGGGAACGGCAATAGTCGTCTGGCGGTAGAGGCCAATAACCATTTTGGCATTAAATGCCACGACTGGACAGGGGAAAAAGTCTATCATCATGACGATCGCCGCAATGAATGTTTCAGGAAATACAATACCGTCTATGACTCATATGCCGACCATGCCAGGTTTTTATCTACCCGCTCCCGATATGCTTTTCTGTTTGAACTCGACATTACAGATTATAAAGGATGGGCCCGTGGATTAAAAAAAGCAGGTTATGCCACAGACCCCAACTATGCCAGGCGATTAATCGATTTGATTGAACGATATAAACTTTATGAGTTTGATGAGCAGGGGGCAGGCAACACTACTTGGAAACGAACCAAAGGAAAAAGTTCGGGTGGTCATGTTATTGATCCATATATTAAACATGAAGTGCATTTTAATAATGGCGTGAGGTATATTATGGTGAAGCCGGAAGATACTTTTTCGTCTATAGCAACCGAATTTGATCTTCGCGACTGGGAACTGCCCAAATATAATGACCTGAAAGATGCCGGCCGTGCTACCGATTATAAATATTTGTATATAGAGCCAAAACGCAACAAAGCCCATCCGGATCATCCCTCGCATGTAGTGAAAGAAGGACAGACCATGTTTGAAATTTCCCAAATATACGGGGTTAAAATGCGGAAGCTTTATAAGCTGAATAACATGACTGAGGGGGAAGAACCCAAGCCTGGTGAGCGTTTAAACCTCAGGAAAGCAATAAAGAAGTAAGCCGTTGATAATAGGTCGATCGGAATTATTAACTCCGATCGGCTTCCTTGTTTGGCAACAGTCATTCTTCTGGTTGAAAGAGAAATTTAGCTTGAATAATACCGAGGAATTGTCGGTTGTTATTAACGCTATTTATCAGGATAGGAAGGATGAACCTTCCGGAATTTTATTTCCTTTTAGAAATTCTTCTGTCGTCATCCTTTTTTTTCCGGCTATCTGTAATTCTTTTATTTTCAGGTCGCCGTTACGGGTTCCTGCCAGAATAATTTTTTCTCCGTCGCTGTAAATTTCTCCTGGATTTAGTCCTGCAGATCCTGACTTTTCGGTACGGAAAATTTTCATGACGCGAATTTTTTCTTCTGGGGCGGACAGTTCCGTCCATGCAGCTGGATAGGGACTTAACCCTCTGATTTTATTATGAACGGTTTCGCACTCTCTGTACCAATCTATTTTACAGTCATTTTTAAATATTTTAGGTGCCGGTTTGCCTTGTTTGTGCGATTGAGGTTTGGGAGCGATGGTGTTGGCTGCAATAGCTTTTACTGTTTTTAGTACCAATGCGGCACCTTGTTCCATTAATTTGTCGTGGAGACTACCGGCATTATCGTCTGGTAAAATAGGCATTTCTTCCTGAAATAAAATATCACCGGTATCGATTTGGTGTTGTAAAAAGAAGGTGGTAACGCCTGTTTTTTCTTCACCGTTGATGATGGCCCAGTTGATGGGTGCTGCACCCCGATATTCAGGAAGGAGAGAAGCATGAAGATTGAAAGTGCCTTTAGGCGGCATATTCCAAACTGCTTCTGGCAACATTCTGAACGCTACAACGACTTGAAGATCGGCGTTTAATGCTTTGAGCTCTTTGAGAAAGAGAGGATCTTTCAGATTGGTGGGCTGTAATATTTCTAGACCTTTTTCTTTTGCAAAATTTTTGACGGGGGATGCGGTAAGCTTTCGACCTCTTCCGGCGGGTTTGTCGGGTGCTGTAACTACACCTACAATGTGGGCATCTGCCTCCAGCAGAACTTTTAAACTTTCTACAGCGAAGTCAGGGGTCCCCATGAAAACAATCTTCAAGTTTTGCATCGTTGTTTGTTTTTAACAAATATAGAAAAAATGACATCAAGAAGATGGAGCCATCATTATAGCCTTACAATTTCCAGACACGATAGGTGGAATGCAAAAAGGTTGTTATGCATTAATGCCCGGGATTTTAGATGTTGATTCGTTCGTACCCGGGCAATTTTAAATATCGTAAGGAAGAATTTTTTTCCTATATGTCTTCTTTGGTCCCTTTTGAATGGGGATCTTTATAAGTGAAGAATTTCAGATTATGTCCCATTTTTTCTTTTTTGGTGAGTAGATAGAACTCGTTGTACGGATTAGGTTTTACTTCAATGGGTACATTCTCAACTATTTGAAGTCCGTAACCTTCCAGCCCAATTCGTTTGATTGGATTATTGGTCATTAGTCTCATTTTTGTGACACCAAGCTCTCTCAGAATTTGTGCGCCAACGCCATAGTCTCGCTCATCAGCATCAAATCCCAGATCAGTATTGGCATCTACGGTATCTCTACCTTCTTCCTGTAATTTATATGCTTTGATTTTATTCATTAACCCGATTCCTCGTCCTTCTTGATTCATATAAACAATAACCCCTTTGCCTTCCTTTTCAATGGTTTCCATGGCTTTGTGCAATTGTTCTCCGCATTCGCAGCGTAAGGAGCCGAAGATATCCCCCGTGGCACAGGAAGAGTGCACCCTTACCAGAACGGGCTCATCTTCTTCCCAGGTTCCTTTGATCAGAGCCATGTGCTCAAGTCCGTTGGATTTTTGTTTAAATGGGATAAACTGAAAGTCTCCATAAGCAGTGGGTAAATGTACCTGAACCCCTTTAATAATCAAGCTCTCTTGTTTCAGTCGATAAGCTATCAGGTCTTCTATGGAAACAATTTTAAGATTAAATTTTTTGGCAATATCCATTAATTGTGGCAGTCGGGCCATCGTTCCGTCATCATTCATGATTTCAACCAACACTCCTGCTGGCGTCAGGCCTGCCAATCGGGCCAGATCAACGGCTGCTTCGGTGTGTCCTGAACGACGAAGTACTCCCTTTTCTTTTGCTTTCAGCGGGAAAATGTGTCCGGGGCGGCCCAGGTCTTCAGGCTGGGTGGCAGGATCACTTAATGCTTTGATGGTTTTGGCACGATCAGATGCAGAAATGCCGGTGGTACATCCTTGTCCAAGCAAATCAACAGATACTGTAAATGGGGTGCCGTGAAGCGAGGTGTTTTTGCCAACCATGAGATCCAGTTCCAGCTCATTGCAACGTTCTTCTACCAATGGGACGCAGAGAAGGCCTCGACCATATTTGGTCATAAAATTGACCTTTTCAGGGGTAATAAGTTCCGCTGCGGTTATAAAATCCCCTTCATTTTCTCTGTTTTCGTCATCAACGACGATAATTAATTCTCCATTCCGGATCGCTTCTATGGCCTCTTCTATTGTGTTGAGTTGAAATTCTGCGTTGTTGTCCATGATTTTGAATAAAATGTCATTTAAAGATTGCAAAATTACATAAATAATAATCAGTAACAATGAGTAAATCTCAGGAATCTCTTTTGCTTTAGAGATTAGTCTCTGATATTCCTCTTTTTCTTCCGGGAAAATTTTGCTTTCAACTTCTGGAAGAAAATGGTATAGGCATCGGCATTCATAATCGCAGAGTCGGTGGCCGATTTATAGGTCAGAAAAATTCCTAAAGGCAGCAAGACTATCGACGAAAGCCACATCCCCTGATACACCAACCATACGCCTTCGCGGGCCAGTTTTGCGCCCATGGTATCGATAATGTAATAAGCCACAAAAAACAAAACCGAGATCACCACCGGCATACCCAATCCTCCCTTACGAATGATGGCTCCCAGTGGAGCACCTATAAAAAAGAATATCAAACAGGCAAAAGGGAGGGTGAATTTGCGATGCATCTCCATTTTATGCCGTCGGATAGTTCTGTCTTTTTGTTCTATAAAGCGAAGTCGCTCATCAATGGTTTGTTTGGTGGAACGCGCCTTTTGCATGGCCATTTCCATGATGACTTGTTTTTGGTTGTCGGAAAAAGTCAGGAAGAGGCTGTCGGCATTGACAACTCTGCTGGAATCTATCATGGACAAGCGATCCGGTTTATTTGTTTTTTTACCGGGTTTTGATCTGCTGATCGGAATCTGGGAAAAGTAGAACGATTTGGAACGGAGTCTTAAGTTGTCGATAAATTTGCTCTTTTCAGTATTTAGCGAATCTAAATCATTGATGATCTGTTTCAGATTCTTCATTCGGTCGCTGTTCTTAAAAAGATTTTCATCGGTTTTGGAAAAATCAAATCCTTTTAAAGGGATAATGGCTGTTTGTTGTTTAAAATGATCCGTTCTGAACAGCCCTTCTTCAGCATTTGGTTTCTGATCTTGCAAACCAATCTTTTCGTCGTATCGAACTCCGTTGTAGAGGGTTAGTTTTAGGAATTTTTTGTCATTAGACATCATTAATCGTCCCGAATCGGCAAGTGTAACATTGCTGTTGCGCGCTTTACGATCACGGTGATCGTAGATCATGACGTCATAAAGCATATTCTTTTGAGGATTTTTCTTTTTTACTTTAATGCTGAAGTCGTCAACGCCCTGATAAAACACATTTTCCTTAATATCCAGTTCCAGACGGGTCTCTTTGACACCATGAAGAATCGAAACCAGTTTTAAATTGGCTACGGGCAATACGTTATTGGTGAATTTATAAGCTCCGAAGGCCGTGAGTACTGTAAGAATAATTAATGGCATCATTATCCGGATCAGAGAAATTCCGGCCGATTTCAGCGCGGTGAGTTCATAGTTTTCACCCAGATTACCAAAGGTCATTAAACTAGCCAGCAATATAGCTAATGGTAAAGCCATTGGGACCACCTGAAGCGAGGCATAAAAGAGTAATTCGGTCAGCACATGCCATTCCAAGCCTTTTCCTACCAGATCATCAACATATCGCCATAGAAACTGCATGACGAGAATGAACATGGAAATAAAAAAGGTCATGACCAAAGGGCCGAGATAACTTTTTAAAATAAAAATATGTACTTTCTTCATCGGAAATTTTATGTTGTTGGGCAGGAAGAAAAAAAATGCATTCAAAATATAGGCCACATTTTGAATGCAAAGTTAGTGATAAGGATCCAATAAACCTTTAAAAAAATCAAGAGGAGCCCAAGCCGTGTTTCAGGGTTTCTACCTGTTGGTTCCACAACTCAATGGTGTCTTCCTTTTCATCTGGTTCCACATGGTCGGTAATAATAAGAGCTACATCACCGGTCAATTCGTCGATGTTAATATCGAACTGAAACCATGCCTCTTGTTGATCTTGGTCAAGCCATTGGTAGCGGACCATTTTGTTGTCTTTGCGATGGGTTTGTTGGGCTTGTTGCTCACTTCCATCCCAGATAAAGGTATAGATGTCTCCTTTGACGTTTACATTATCGGCAAACCACTCTGAAAGGCCACTGGGCGTAGCCAGTCGGTTAAATAGGATGGCCGGAGAGGTGTTGAGTAAATACTCAAGCTCAATTTTTTCTAAATTGTCTGCCATTGCTAATAATGTTTTTTGTTTTTCGGTTACAATATAGTGGAATTATCCAGAAAAAAAAATTTCAGGATAACTCTTAATTAGGCAGCCTTAAAAAAATGAAAGATTGATATATAAGAAGAATTATTGATTATGATTGGTAAAAAATGCAAAGGACATACTGAGATGTTGTTGAAGTAAAGTTTTTGTTAACAGTTGTTGCCTTTCTGGAATAAAGATCACGGCGTTTTAGTGTTCCAGGTATTAACCAAATGGGCATATTTTCCTCCCTGACGAATGAGTTGGTCATGGTTACCCCGTTCAATGATGGATCCGTTTTCAAGAACCAAAATAAGGTTGGAATGTTTGATGGTGCTTAATCGGTGTGCCACGGCAATGACGGTTCGTGCCGAAAAGATATTTTCAATGGCTTTCTGTATCAATTGTTCGGTGAGAGAATCAACGGCGCTGGTCGCTTCGTCAAGAATAATGAGTTCACTGTTGCCACCAATGGCTCTGGCAAATGAAATTAATTGAGCTTGCCCCTTGGAGAGGTTCTCACCGTTATCTTGAATGACAAAATCATATTTGCCGGGTAATTGTTCTATAAAATGATCGGCATAGACAAAAGAAGCAGCATTTTTTATATCCCGATCAGATATTCCTTCCCTTCCCAGTGAAATATTAAAAGCAATGGTATCATTGAAAAGGAATTGGTCCTGCTGCATAAGAGAAATGGTTTGTCGGATGGCAGACAAGGGAATTTGTCGAAGCTCCTGACCATTTATTTTGATGGATCCTTGGTAACCGGTATATGATTTGGTAAGTAGCTTAATGATGGTTGATTTTCCGGATCCGGTTGTTCCGACAAGCGCAATGCGATCTCCTTTCTTCATGCGGAAGGATATGTTTTTCAATACCTCTGGGCTGTCAGGGGAATACCGGAATGATACATTGTCAAATTCAATCTCTTCAAGGTGGATGGGGCTGGGGTGAGATGAGGTTTCGTTATTTTCCGGTTCTTCGGTTTCCTGAACGAAAAGATCACTGATGTGTTCCAATGCCGACAACGCCCGTTGAATGGTGGAGATTTGTTGGGCAAACTGGCGAACGGGAATAAACAATCGTCCCAGAGTGGTTACAAAAACAACCAATAAGCCCATGGTATAGCCATAATCCCATATTTGTATGGCGCCATACCAGATTACTAGCGCCGTCGCGATGGATGTTATGCCTTCCACAATTGAGAAAAGTGCGGAGTCGTATACATTGGATCGGTTTTGTGCGTTGCAATAATCTTTGTTGAGTCGGTTGTATTTCTCCCAGGCCTCTTCTTCCGCATTGTACAACTGGATGGTCTTCATCCCGTTTAAGGACTCTTGGAGATATGCTGCCGATTTGGCCAGAAAACTTCGGGAATCATTGTAGGCGGCTCTCATCTTCCGCCGTAAATAACTCATGGTTATAAAGATTAACGGAGCTACCAGAAGAAGAACCAGTGTGAGTCGCCAGTTGAGGTAAAACAGATAGCTTACCAGTGCCATTGTTTTTATGCTTTCGGAAAGCAGACCTAATATTCCGGTGGCAAAGGATTCACTGATGGCTTCCATATCACTGGTCAGACGACTAAGTGTGACCCCAAGGGGGTGTTTATCATAATAGCTCATGGGAAAACGAAGTGTCTTCCCAAATAGTTGGTTGCGAAGATCCACAATGGCCAGTCCTCCGGCTTTGGAAAACGTATAGCTATAGGTCCCATCAAATAAAATATTCAGCAACAGTACCCCCACAAGAAAGATGGCATTTGTTTTCAGCCCTGTTACATCACCGGGAATAATATAGTCGTCAATGATTCGTTCCACCAGCCACAAAAAGGCAATGCCTGCCGTGGTGGAAAGAGGAATGGACAACAAACTGACAATGAGCCATCGTTTGTGAGGAACAAAATAGCGTCCAAATTTCTTTATCAACTGCCAGTCTTTATTTGTTAATAGTTTGGCCATTCTATATTTATTCGGGTTTTATATGTAATTCGTTTAAATCATTGTTTTAATGGAACCTGCTTGGCTTGCTTAATTTCAATACATCTATTAGCTATTTATCCGTCGTTTGATTTTTTACTATTCATCATGATAACAAATTCATTAATTACTTATACTTCTGCAGTTCCCAGGTCTCTCTGTAAAAGGCGGATTGATTAATCAATTCATGGTGTGTTCCTGTTGCTTCTATGGTTCCCTCATTCAGTACTATTGTAAAATCGGTCTTTTCCAGCACACTAATTCGGTTAGAAACAATAATCAGGGTCTCTGCCGGACGGTCTGTTAAAATTTGTCGAATCAGAAATCTCTCTGTGTCGGCATCAACAGCTGAAAAAACATCATCGAGGATCAGTACCTGACAAGGTGTGTAAAGAGCCCTTGCCAGACTGATGCGTTGTTTTTGTCCGCCGGAGAGCATGATGCCTTTTTCGCCTACCAAAGTTTTTTCTTGCATGGGAAAACGAGAGAGCTCATCTGAAAAGGAACTTTTAAAAATTACCTCTTCCAGTGATCTGGTTGCATTATGGCGTTTGGATCCAAAACGGATGTTATTTTCAATGGTATCGGAAAAAAGAAAAACTTCTTGAGTGACCGTTCTAACCACCGCTCTGATGTCTTGCCCGGTGAGGGTGTGGATATCTGTATCTCCAAAAAACACTTGCCCGGGAGAAGGGCGCAAATAACCGTTGAGAATATTGATCAAGGTGGTCTTTCCCGAACCAACTTTTCCGGTGATGCCAACGATTTGGCCGCGTTTTATGGAAAAAGAGATGTTTCTTAGTTGGGGACGATCTCCATTGTGGTAGGTGTATGTTAGATCTTTTAAGGTAATTTCCCTGTCGAACAGCTTCTCTTGCTGGGGTGGGGGCAGGGCTTTCTTATTTTCATCCACACCTTTGCGATTCATAATGGTTTGCAGACTTGTGATACCCACAAAGCCTTGTTGAAGGATGGTTAATACCCATCCCAGGCCCATGACGGGGTGTGTTAACAGGGCTGAGTAGGCTATGTATTCAGCCAGCTGACCAATGGTGAAGTGCCCTTCTATGACAAACACGCCACCGGCAAAGAGAATGACAATTTTAAGAATTTGTTCCAGATTTGAAAGCAATGGAAAGATAAAGGAGCGTATCCAGGTGATTTTCATTGTGTATCCAAAGAGAGAGACATTTTCTTTTCCCAATTCCTCCTCGGCCCATTTGAAAATATTGTAGCTTTTGATGATACTGTTGCCCGACAAAAAGGATATGGTCTTGCCCGACAATCTTTGCAGCGTATCCATACGACGGTGTGTATTCTTAACCATAATGACCATCCCAACCCGCACAATCAGGAAAATAACTATGACAGGTATGATACAATAGAGGGTCAGAGCAGGTGATAATTCCCACATTTTGTAGGGTGTAACCGAGAGAGAAAACAGAATATTACCTGTTTGTAAAAAACCGAATCCGGTGATCATCCTTACTCCATTAATGTCGTTGTTGACCCGCGAAATTATGGATCCTGTGCTGTTTTGATCGAAGTAGTCTTTGCTAAACGAAGATAACTTACGGAATAATTCCCCTTTTAATTGTTTCTCGATCAGGCGGGCTGGAACAAATATCAATATGCGTGATAATGTGCGTACCAAAATCAATAGAATGGCTAGCCCAAAAAGGATTAAAATGTAGTGGTAAAATGCTTTTTGATTGGCTCCAAGTCCTTCATTGATGATGTCAATACTTTGTCGGATGTATTGCGGAATGGTAACTGAGGTCCATATGGTTAACCATAGGAAGATGATGCCTCCCAGATACCACCATCTGAATCTGTAGGTATATTTCAACAGAAAGCCGAGCTTTGATCGCATGATTTATTATCTTGATGTTTCTTCCTGAGGTATGCAATGCATTAGCTTAGTAATGTCACCTTGCCATTCCGTATGATATTTATGCAAATATTCTTCGGCCTGGGTAATTCCAGTTTCAGTTATTTTCTGAATAGGCCAAAGATATTGTCCTTCGTCATCAATGCCGAATTGTTTGGATCGACGGGACAGTCCTCCGGCTGATATATCCAACATTCTACGTGCAATTTCTTTGGCATTTAAATCATTGGAGGTTGCTTTTAGGCCATTTTTGGGGACCAGAGATCGTAATTCTTGTAAGGTTGACAGATTCCATTTCCGGATTATTGAGTAAGTTTCTTCAATCGCATCCTGATCGTATAAGAGTCCAACCCAGAAGGCCGATAATGCGGCGATATGTGAAACGCAACTGGCATCGGCACCTCGCATTTCAATATATCTTTTTAATCGCACGTCGGGGAAAACAGTAGATACATGGTTCTCCCAATCTTCCAATGTTGGTCTGAGCCGGTGTTCTCCTGCCATAAACGAACGGAAAGTAATGTTTTTGCAGTCCAGATATTGACCGTCTCTGATGATGAAATACATGGGAATATCCAATAAGTAGTCAACCCATTTTTCAAAGCCAAAATCTTCATCGAAAAGAAATGGCAGAAAACCACACCTGTCGGGATCGGTATGATCCCAAATGTGAGCCCGGTAGCTTAAATATCCGTTGGGTTTTCCCTGGCAAAAGGGCGAGTTGGCAAAAATTGCTGTAACTATCGGTTGAAGCGCCTGAGCAATACGCATCTTGCAAACCATATCCTTTTCACTGCCGTAATCCAGGTTTACCTGGATGGTCGCGGTTCGTGTCATCATGTCGTGCCCCAGTTCGCCTTTGGTGGGCATATAAGCTCTCATAATGCGGTAGCGTTCTTTTGGCATCCAATGAATGTTTGCTCTGCTGCTGATGGGATCAAAGCCCATGGCCACGTGTAAAACATCCAGTTCCCGACAGATCGGACTTAGATCATCAAAATGTTTTTGCGTTTCGCAATAGGTCTGATGGATGTTGCGGAAGTTTTTTCCGGAGAGTTCAAACTGTCCTCCGGGTTCTATCGTAATGGAAGCACCGTTTTTCGTTAGCCCTATGATGTTTCCTTGCTCAGTGAGAGGCTTCCAGCCACTTTGTTCAATGTGCCTCAAAACCTGGCGAATGCCGGGCGTCGTATCATAGCCTATACGACGAAAACTCTGTTTGTCAAAGAGGAATTTTTCGTGTTCCGTACCAATACCCCATTGTTCCGGAGGTTTGTTTCCCTCTTCAAAATAGTCGATGAGCTGCTTTTTGCTGGTTATTTCTGTATGGAGATCCATAGATGTCATGCTTTTTTCTTTCTCTTTGATGCCGAAATAAGTGATTCGGACATTTTTTGT
The DNA here is from genome assembly GCF_052400625.1 of Thermophagus sp. OGC60D27. Classification (NCBI taxonomy): domain Bacteria; kingdom Pseudomonadati; phylum Bacteroidota; class Bacteroidia; order Marinilabiliales; family Marinilabiliaceae; genus Thermophagus; species Thermophagus sp. OGC60D27. The sequence goes on along the minus strand of NZ_JBQTGH010000008.1, from coordinate 127,323 downwards.
TCAAAAAATAGTTCGGAAAAATCCGTTATTGCCGGGCTGCTATTTGGAATTAAGAATGCAGTCCAGCACATATTTCTCTACGTGTCTGTTTGTCCCTATGTAGGGAAAGTTATGCATCGATAGCATTGCCGGGGCATTTAATTCTACCACGATGTATTTATCGGCAGAAGGTGTGCCATGCGTATCTTTGATGATAATGTCGATGCCGGCAATTTTCAATCCTGCCGATTTTGCTGCTTGGGTGGCAACTTGTTTGTAATAGTCCGGCATTTCGTCGGTAACATCAATACTGTCGCCTCCTGTACTCAGGTTGGAATTTTTTCGAAGAAATATTTTTTGTCCTTTTTCCGGAATGCTTTCCTCTGATAAATCCTGGGCGTTTAGATGTCGTAATACTTCATCATCAACCTTAATTTTCAATAGCGGGTGCGTATAGTCGTCTCCTCGATTTTGATTTTTTTTATCGATCAGTTGTTTTATGGAATGGATGCCATCGCCAACCACATTGGCGGGTTCGCGGAATGCAATGGCCCGAACCCGGAAATCGATGACCAAAAAACGGTATTCTCTACCGGGAAAATATTCTTCAACAATAGCTTGATCTGAAAAGTGAAAGGCATGTGCGAGGGCAGACTTGAGCTCCTGCCGGTTTTGAATGTTGGTGCTGACAGCTATTCCATGGTCGGTATTTACGGGTTTGACCACCAGAGGGAATGTTAATGATCCGAGTGCTTTGTCATCATAATTCTTGGTAAGAAGAATGCCCTTGGCGAAATTGATGTTTTGGCGTTTTAGAAACTGTTTTGTCATCCACTTGTCGTTGGAAATCCAGTAGGCAATCAGTGAATTGGCATCCGAGATGGTTCCTTCGTGGATAATATATTCCTTATTGTTATGATTTACAGCTATGAGGTTTCTTTCCGGGTCAATGATTTCAAACGACAGAGATCTTTTTAATAGCTCCGCAATAATGATTTGGGTAGTTGCTTCAAAATGTTCGTATCCTTTTAAAGGGGTAAAATGATAATTTGATTCAGACACCAACTGCATAATCTCTATTTTTGGTGCAAAGGTAGAAGGATTTTCTGAATAGGGATATTCTAATCTGATGATAAGCGGAATATCAAGTCTGAAACCAATGTCCTGATTAACGACTTTATACATAGGCGATGCAGTCGCTTATTGTCGGGATTCAATCTCCATTTATATTAAAACTATGGCAAGCGTATTATTATGTTGTTGCAGATTAATGTTTATTTCAAACATTGGTTGGATCTAACTCGCATGACTAATTTATGTTGGCCACCGATTGTAATGTTGCTATCCGAGAGGGAATGATCATCTTCGTTATTGGTGCCCTTCAAAAAATTGCTTTACTGTGGGGGCATATCCTCTCGATACCGGAATGTTTACATTGCCATTAGGGCATTCGATTTGTAGCTTTAGATTATTCCCTTCTTTTTTTACCATGATAACTCTGTTTACATTTACCATGTAAGATCGGTGACATCTCAAAAGAATTGTATTGTCAAATTCTTTTGAGATATTTTTTAGTGTGTTCCGGATTAGTACCGTTTTGGGTTGGTTGTTTTGAAGGTATTTTACGGAAACATAATTGTCGAGCGACTGGAGATAAAGAAGATTATTTGTTTTTAGCGAAATCCTTAGCACTCCTTTTTCGTCATGAAAAGAGATAAAACTTGAATTATTTCTTATTTGCTGAAGCAGGTTATTGAAACTGATGGTCTTTTCCTTCCATGCGAAAAACAGCAGACTGATGATGTAGGGGATAAGTAGGATTAAGGCCGTGTTTTCCAGTGCACGGGAAAGAAGGAATAAATAGCTTCGGTAATCATGCATCACTACTTTTTGAAGAAAGGCATATAGAGCTCCCATAAACAGGATCTCTCCAAAAACCATCAAAATATAATAGCGTATGGAAACGGGATTCCTCCGTTTAATCATAAACATCAGGAAAATACGGCTGACCAACACGACCAACATACCGGCGATAACGAGTAATCCGGAATAAAAAGAAAACTCCCATCCCGTTATGTTGAACCATTTCCCGGATCCGAAGGGTTGGTAGATATTGATAAATATATAAGCGAACAGAGAGGTGAATAATATTTGAAGTATGGTATTCTTTCGTGTGATAAAGTAATTTGGTATGGGTTTCTTTGTATTCATAAGGGGTCTGGAAAATAAAAGGTTTTGTTTTCAGGGTTTTAGATGAAAAACGTAAAGCGTTTCCAATGCAAATATGGGGATTTTTTTAGTTAAAATCCATTTACCCCACAATAAATCCATTCGTCCCACAATAATTGCCATTCACCCCAAAATGGTGTCTTATCCTACATTAAGACTGGCTGTTTAAAGAAATTGTTGCTATTTTGGTGATGATTATTCAGATTGATAAAACATTATGATATTTCTTCAGGATTTACAAAGTCACCTAAAAAAACATTTTAATCTCGACCATCCTGTTCATCAAATAGATGATCAGGTTATGGTTCATACTTTCCCATTTGAATCAACTGCACTGAAGGATCAACATAATGAGTTTGCTGTGGACGAAATGGATGAGACCATGAAGAGTCTGAATCTGTTAGTTAGTGATAGTCAGGAAAATCTGTATTTTAGATATCCTGTTTTTGTGCCTCTTAAACGGGTTGAAAATGGGAGGGCTATTCTTTTGCTGCATGGTCTGAACGAACGATCCTGGGAAAAGTATTTATCCTGGGCTTATGTGTTGGCTTCCGAAACCGGAGTGCCGGTTATTTTGTTTCCGTTGGCCAACCATATCAATCGATCCCCGATCACGTGGAGCCTCCCCAGGCAAATGATTAAAGTGGTAGGGGTCAGGGAAAAATCTTATGGGAAAATCAGAAACAGCACTTTTGTCAATGCCGCCCTCAGCGAACGAATTGATTTGGCACCGGGTGTATTTGTCTCTTCCGGCATTCAAAGCATAGGAGATATTGTGAAGTTGACACAGCAGATTGGAGCAGGGAATCATCCCTTATTTAATAAGGGTACCATTTTAGATTTGTTTGGCTATTCCATCGGGGCATTTGTGGCGGAAATACTATTGCTTTCCAATCCTTTTCACTTGTATGATAACAGTCGCGCGTTTTTCTTTTGTGGGGGTGCCACCTTTGATCAGATGGATGGTCGTTCCAGAACTATTCTGGACGATCGGGCCTTTGATACTTTAAAGTATTTTCTTAATCATACGGAAGTGTCGGAGGTGAAATGGAAGTTTCCTGACTTTTTAATTCCTTTTAGTAATACCATTTGGGATGTTTTTACTTCCGTGATTTCACTGGACCGTTTTAGAAAAAAACAAACGAAAACCTTGAATACACTCATTAAAAAGATAAAAGCCATTGGTTTGAAAATGGATCATGTCATACCCGGTGAGGGGATTTATCGTACTCTTAATTTGGGGAAAAATAGTAATGTTTTGGTCACTGATTTTGATTTCAGGTATAGTCATGAAACACCTTTCCCTTTGGCCGACCAATCTATTGCTCGAAAAGTGAATCATGCATTTGAAGATATTTTTCGGCAGGCCACAGAATTTTTTAAGGATAGACGTTGAAGGGAATGATATAAGAGAATGCGATGTAATTTTCTGATAATCTTAAATTCTGCTCTCCATAGGCAAAAGTCGTTGCAAAAACGTTTGCAGCGGCTTTTCCGTTTTTTGAGAGAATTTTGGTGAAAACCGTTTTGTTGAAACCAATTTTTTTATAATTTTGCACCGCTCATCAGGCAAAAGGCCTGAGAATCGTTTAAAAATTTGCGGAAATAGCTCAGTTGGTAGAGCACGACCTTGCCAAGGTCGGGGTCGCGGGTTCGAGTCCCGTTTTCCGCTCTTTTGTTTCGCCGATGTAGCTCAGTGGTAGAGCGCTTCCTTGGTAAGGAAGAGGTCACGGGTTCAACTCCCGTCATTGGCTCACTTGAAAATCAAGTAGATAAAAGGCTCTGACTAGGTTCAGGGCCTTTTTGGGTTTGTTAAAATTACACTAAATTTTGCCAGATTTCGGGCGAATGTTTTACGAATATTTTACGAAAGATTGTTGGCCTATTAGTCTCAACAAACCATTCTTTCAGTCTATGATATTCCCATCCTCATGAGATGGTGTCCTTCATTTTATTGAGCAGGTTTAGCATATTTCCGGAGCGAATATTTCCAAGGAATATTGTTTTTGGACCAAATGATCACAAACTAGGTGACGTTCTGTCTTTAATCCCAATTTTGTTATCGAGGGGAGAGAATGCGGTATTTATTTTTGATTACCTCGTTCATATCAAGTTGCAGATCTCAGGACAATGAGGTAGTGCTTTCGGCTTTATAAAGGCAATTTTCTAAACTGGTTTAAATTGGTTCCCACAATTCTATTTTGTTTCCTTCTCTGTCTAATATATGGACGAATTTTCCGTAATCATAAGTAGCAATGCTGTCAAGTATGTTTACTCCGTTTTTTTTTAGCTTATCTACAAGCCCTTCTATATTTTGAACTTGGAAGTTTATCATAAACTCTTTTTGGGATGGAGAAAAGTATTTGTCCCCTCTTTTGAAAGGCTTCCATTGTAGTGTGTTTATTTTTTCAGGGTTATTTATATCTCTACTATCAAAGCTACATGAACCCCAATCATTCAATTCTAGTCCTAGATTTTCAGCGTACCATTTTTGTGTTTCTTCGGCATTGTCTGAATAAAAAAATATTCCACCAATTCCAGTTATTTTGGGCTTATTGTCCGATGATGAATCCGGCTTTTCCCTTCTATCTTTTGGGTTGCTCATCTTATTGATAAATTAGTAAATTCGGTAATTAAAAAACATTTCTATAGTTGGATGGAGACTCGGGGTTATTATAAGGGGTTGTTTGGTGCAAATATGAATTATTAATCTTCAATCATAAATAAACTGACTTATTAAATCAATCAATCCCTCTTTTAATGGTAACTCCGGATTTGAGTAAGTTCGGATATTCTGAATTCTGTCGGTTTCGGCAGGTTTTAAAATATGATTCATCCCCTGAATAATATGTTTTTTTGCGTTTTTATTTGCATCGGCCAATTTTTCAGCCTCGGAGATGCCTACTTGAATATCAGTAGTTCCTTGAATGATTAAAACAGGTTTATTGAGCTTTGCGATTTCTTTTTTGGGGTGATACTTAAACCATGAGATCAGATAAGGCTGAATGTCGGGTCTGAAGAGTGAATAGAGCATTAGAGGAACACTATCTGTGGTTTCTCCTTTTTCCAGTTTTTCTATGATTGTCGTTATCTGATCTAAAACCATTGGGGGTTGTTCCTTTAGCTGGTCTTTAATTATGTTTGCGGCAGGAGAGCCGGAGCCGGCTAAAGAGATGAATTTTGTTACTTCTTTTTTGCGGGAAGCGATCATCCCGATTAAGGAACCTTCACTGTGTCCGGCAATGATGATTTCTGAAAATTTGGCGTCGTTATTAAGCAGATCAACCCACGCTATGGCATCATCAATATAGGTTTCAAATCTTAAATTGCTTTCGATTTTGGCTGCTTCCCGGCTCGCGGCAATTCCTCGTTTATCATATCTGACAGAGGCAATCCCTTTTTGAAATAATCCTTCTGCCAACATTTTTAGCGAGTTGTTGATCATGACCGGGTTATTGCCATTTCGGTCGGTAGGGCCAGACCCTGAGATGATTAAAACCACCGGAATTTTTTTACTTGAAACGGGACATAAAAGGGTTCCTTCTATCTTTCCAGTCTTTGTCTCAAGCGTAATTGGTTCCTCTTCTGTTTCGGCAGATAAGGTTTGACAAAAGGCAATCATGAGCAGAATTGAAATTTTCAGTTGCATAATTTATTGCTTAAGGCATTGGATATGTTCATGATAAATCGAGTCGTTCCTGAAGGTATTCTGCAAGAACTTTTTCTAAACCTTGCTAACTTCTGCTTTCAGTGCATACCCGCGTTCGAAACAGGGTGTGTAGTTAGTCACAATCTGGTTCGTTTGATTATTTTTAGCCGATGTGTTTCTCCTCTGTCGTTTCTAATCATTAAGAAATACATCCCCGGTTTTAAAGACGAAAGATTTATGGTGGAGGTCAGACCTCCGTTTATGGTTATTGTTTTTATAGGTTTACCGGTGATTTCGTAAATTTCAATAATGTATTGGTTATCGGTTAAATTGTGGATGGTTGCTTCGGCATCCACCGGATTGGGGGTAATGGAAATTGGATCGGTCGTTGGTTTTTTAATTCCGGTATCCAGAGTGTCCATCACCACTTTAATGGTGGTATCTGCTTCTATCGTGATCACATTCTGAAATTGCTGGTATCCTGCCGCTGAAATGGTATATTCCTGATCGTCGCTGTCATCCACCAGAGAAAAGTATGCCTCCCCATTGATGTCGGTGATTTGCGTTTCCCGGTTAAATGTTACCTCGGCATTATCTATTGGTTGATTATCGGCATTACGGATGATGAAAAGTACGCTATAGCAAGGGGCAATCCACACCGGTTCGGTGGGTGCTGACTCCATCTTTACGTCAGAATAAACGGCACTCACTTTATATTCATATTCTTTGCAGTCCGGCACCTCCTCTTTGAATGTAATGGAGGAAAAGCCATAAATGCGCTCTTTTTCTATGCCGTCTTTATAGATGGCATATTCTACATTGCCGGTATAGGGCGATGGTGCTTTATAGGAAATGGCTCTATTCCCATCGCGTGATAGTTTGATGCGTCGCGTCTCATCCGTGGTTCTAAGCGCATTATTTGCTTGGGGAGACATGGCAAGTGATGAAGTCAAATTCTGATCAACAGATTCAAGGATTGAACCTATCCGGATATCATCGATTAGAAGCGCAAATGTGTTATTGCCGATACTCTGTACAGCTATTTCTACCTTTTGTCCTAGATACTCTTCATCCAGCGCAAATTTGTATTGGGTCCATGTTTCCGGAACTTCCTCATTTTCCGTAAGAGTGGTCCATTCCGTTTCACCTTCCGGACGAACCTTGATATTGATGACTTCATATCCCCAGCTGCCGGCATCTAAAGTGCGGGCCATAATCGAGAGTGAGTCACCTTTATTGATAATGGTTGGCGGAGATATTAGCCAGTCATTGCTCTGAACTTTTTGTGCTGCAAAGGCAATTAATACTTTTCTTCCCGACCAAGCTGAAATGTTGTAATCCATTTGCAAAACATTGTTGTCGTGCACATCAAAAACCATAAAGGCCATAGGATCGTTCTCACCCGGCCAGGTCAGGGTTCTGATGCCATAGGTGTCGTCGCCGTCTTTGTCCAAAAATTTCCATCCGTCAATTTCTGTGGAATAGGTGAGGTATTGCTCGAAATTTTCGTTAATGACGGGTGACCATTCCAGAGAGATTGTTTTGTTCTCTTTGGTGCCTAAAAGGTGTGACGGAGACAAGGGTTCAAAGCGACGCAAGGCAGCCTGAAGCGTCTTGGATTGATCGGGAATAAACCGATCGGAGAAGGCTACATAGGTTTCTTTAAACACGTCAAAGTGCTCATAATTGTCTTCGCTGTGGGTTGCCTGGAACGTAGCTGTTCCTGTAGCATCGGTATATAAGGTATCCTCCGCATGGACGAGTGTTGCATTTTCAATTGGATTGCCTTCATTATCAGAAACCACCACGCTAATATTGTAAATGTTGGGAACGGTCTCGAATGAAACCGATGGTGCGCTTATTTCATAACACTTATAAGCATCGTAATACTCAAAAAAACTCAGGTAATATTCCGAGGTATGCTCCAGTCCGGTAAGGGTCATGGAGGTGCCTGTCCCGTTGTAAATGACATAAGTTTCATTGGGAAGAGAAGTTCCCATGCCAAATTCACTGTTGGCAGCGTATGAAGTGCCGTTTTCAGGAATTTCGGTGACCATGGCTCCTTTCCTGGCCAGGATAAGCAGGGCATCTCCGTTTCCGCGTTTCCAGGTCAGATCCATGGAGGTTTTTGTTACGTTACCTGCGGAAAATTCTGAGGCAGAAATATCAGGTTTTATACTGCAGGCCGAGGCTTCAAATACTTCTACACTGTCGAGACCTATGCCATAGCCGTAATTGGAGGTGCCTTCAAATGCAATTTTTAACGGTTCGGAATAGGGTATTTCAACAATTCTCTCGGTCCATTCCGGCGTATGAATACCGAAGTAAGCTATTTCTTCCCATTGGTTACCGGACTCTTTTTTTATCAAAATCCTCAACTCATCCTGATCTCCTTCCCATTCGTGCTGCATATGGCGGAAGCGGAGGAAATAAGTTTCATCGATTTTCAATTCCAGAATAGGGGAAACAAGTCGGGTGGTTTGGGGAATAAAAGTGTTGGCGAAAAATGTGGCATAAAAGGAGCCGGCCCATGGTTTGACTCGAATTTCGTTAATATAAAATTTGTTGACCGACCAGGATATTTGACCGGAAACATATTCCTGCATCCAGGCATCCAAATCATTTTCAAAACCGTCGCTCCAGGGAAAAGAGGTAATGGGCGGCGGGCTGGTAATAGCGCTGTCCTTCAGATTTTGGGAATAGCTGGTGCCTTTGTTACTCCATGCCGAATAATAGTATTGTGTGGAGGATGAAAGCCCGGTATGATTATAAGTGGTATCAGCGGTTCCATAGTACAAAACGGTTCCGCCACCACTAATAGTTTCTCCTGCCTCATATTCCTTCCCATTTTCAGGGATGCCAAAATTGCCGTCATCGCTCCAGGCTATCAACACCGGCTTATGGTCTGTTGACGGTGTCCATGAAAGGGTTATCGATTCATGGTTGATGGGGTTAGCTTCAAATTCGAGTGGGGTGCCATCTTGCAAAAACATAAAATCGAAGGTGATTACCGTATCTGTCAGGACAATATTGGTCATGCTGCGGTTAAAGCCTTGTCCATCCCAGGTCTTGGTAGCAGGGGTGCCGGTATCGGTAAGTTCGGTTACTTTTTTGGTGCCCGGGAACGGACAGGAAGCATCGTTGATGGTATCGTTGGCAGCAAGGGGATAGAAACCCTGATGACTGTCTACATTGATGGTATTGGTTAGTCGTCTTTGATCGATGAGGTTTTCGTCCACATGATATACCAAAAGGCCATTACCCGGGATAAATGAATCAAAGCCCACTCTGCGCCTGTTCTCAAGCAGCAGGTATTCCCCATCTGTGGGGCTATTGACTCGAAGCACTTCTTTAGAAGAGTATATAGGATTAAGGGTGATGGAAGCCGGTTCATCGATAGGTGTAACCGTAACCCACCCCAGCTCTGCCTTGGAAAAAGGATTGTGGTGTGCCGGAGACGAGCCGGTTGGTGATCCGTTGTAGGTGCCGCTGGCCATAATGTCCCAGTCGCCTGTCCCGGTGTATTGGCCATTCAATTCATCGTCCACGTCATAAAAGTCGGGAAGGCCCAGGTTATGTCCAAATTCATGACATATAACACCAATCGTGTTCATGTTTCCCGAATTATATTGCAATTCCGGCTGGATAGTGAACTGATTCACCACCACACCGTTGAATGTTCTTTCCGATTCGGGAATACCCCAGGATGAAAAGGAATAGGAGTGCGACCAGATGTCGGTGGTGTCGCCCGTGACCTCCTGTCCGGCACCCTGATGAATGATGGCAACCCCTTCAACGATCCCGTCACCGTCGTTGTCGAACGCAGAAAAATCCACCCCGGCATCGGCAGCAGCCTGCACTGCATGAAGCGCAAATTCTTTCCATTTATCTTCCGGACCGTAATAATCATGATTCCCGGGCACAGAAACCCATTGGGTTACAGATGTGTTGACCGTTAATAAACCTCCGCTGACTTCTTGATAGTAATCCTTGAAACTGCCGGTGCTGTTATAGCCTTTCTGATTCATAAAAGCTTCAAAGTCGGAAGACGGAAAGGAGGGGTTTGTATCTTTGAAGTTGGCAAGGATCAGCAGCAGCGAGGCTTCACCCTGTGAAGGAAAATAGGTGGTCATCACTGCACTTTTTAATAAGCCGTCATATCTTTTTTGACGCTTTTCCAACATCTTTTTTTGGGAAATCCCTATGTTTTTGGAAAGCGTACTCAAATATTGTTTTTCGGACACAGTACGATGCTCCGGATCGGAGGCCGTAATTCCGGAACCCGTAATAATTCCTGATTTCAGTTGCGTCGCATATTCAAAAATGCCGGCTCTGTTTTTTAATATTCTGTAGCCGTCAACGGTGGTGACCCAGTTGAACCACTCATCCCCACGAATGCGAATGGTGATGGTGGACCCGTCGGGTTGCGTTATTTTTTGTGCATAAGGAAAAGCGCCTACTGAGGTTGCGGGTTGAATAGGAATGATGAGAAAAAATAAGCTCCAAAATAAGAAAATCCGGATGTTTGTTCGTTTAGGTGTAAAATACCCCATAATGTTCTATTTATTGATTACCGGCGAATGACGGACTGGCAGTAAATTTATTCTTAATTGGTTATTTAGTCAAATATATATATTTATAGGTGAATGTTGAGCAGGATTTCCGTTTTAAAGACGAAAATGTGATGCGCAATTTTGTAATACGATGGTTTATCTCTCGTTATTCCAGTTCGACCACTGTAATTCCGGCACCTCCGTATTGAATGTGTTCATCGCGATATTGTGAAACATATGGCAGTGTTGCCAGATGTTGCCGTATTTGATCGCGAAGAATACCGTTTCCTTTTCCATGAAGTATCTTGATGGTTTGTTCTCCACAAAGGAGGGCTTCGTCCAGGTGTTCCAGAACTTTTGATACGGCATCGTCAGCCCTCAGTCCCCGAACATCGATATCCGGTTTGAATGACAGTTTTTTTGTTCGTACTCGTTCGGCAATATTACTGCCAACAGTTTGGTTTTGCCGGATGGCCTTTTTGTATTCACTTCTGCTGATGCGTTGGAGACGGATGGTTTTAACGGTGGTGATGAGTTGTCCGAAAGCTACAATTGCTTCTTTCTTGTTAACCTCCATGATCTCCCCGGGAATGGATTGACCTTCTAGTTTTACCACATCTCCAGGTTGTAGGGGACGGTTTTTTTCGACCGGGATCTCTGTTTGGTCCGACGTGGGAGGAGTCGTTGAATTTTCAGATTTTCTCTTTTTCTTTCCGGCTTGTTTTTCTTTAATTTTTTGGATTTTCTTTTCCAGTTGTCTTTGAACACTTGCATCTGTGGCAGGGGCTTTAATCTCTTCTTTGAGGCGCTCAATGTTTTTGCGCAGTGAACGTGTTTTTTCCTTTTCTGCCTGCGCCTCTCTGATGCCCCGAATGGTTTTCTCAATTTCTTTATTGGCCGAGGAAAGCAATTCCGACGCTTCCTTACGGGCGTTTTCAATAATTTGCGTTCTCTCCTGTTTTAGTTTTTCAAGTTCTTGTTCGTATTTACTGAGGGTTGTTTCCAGTTTTTTCTCACGGTTGCGTACCATTTCGCGTTTTTTCTCCCAGTAGCGTTTGTCTCGAATAATCTCACGCAAATGTTTATCAAAGTTGATATGATCCTCGCCCAATTGTGTTTTGGCCGTTTGAAGAATTTCTTCGGGGAGGCCGGTCTTTCTGGCAATTTCGAAGGCAAAGGAGCTACCGGGTTGGCCCATCTCCAATTTGAAGAGAGGTTCTATTTTATGCGTATCAAAAAGCATGGCCCCATTTATGATGCCATCGTGTTCGGATGCGAAATGTTTTAGATTGGTATAGTGGGTGGTAATGACGCCGTAAACCTTCAGGCGGTTCAGTTGGTTTAGTACCGCTTCGGCGATAGCACCTCCGAGCATGGGTTCCGTGCCGGTACCGAATTCATCGATTAGCAATAACGATCGGTTGTTGGAATGACGCAGAAAAAACTTCATGTTCATCAGGTGAGAACTGTAGGTGCTTAGATCGTTCTCAATAGATTGTTCATCACCAATGTCCATGAATATATGATCGAAGAAACCCATTTGGGAATTGGCTCCCACCGGCACCGGAAGCCCACATTGCAACATATATTGAAGCAGTCCTACGGTTTGCAGGCAGACCGATTTACCTCCGGCGTTGGGCCCAGAAATGAGCAGAATCCTGTTGTCGGGGGTGAGTTCTATATCCAGAGGAACAACGGTTTTTCCAGTTTTCTGATGTTGAAGGTACAAAAGAGGATGAATCGCCTTTTCCCAACGAAATTCTGTTTCGTTTCGAACGACAGGGACTATCCCGTTAATTTTTTTTGCAAAACGTGCTTTGGCCCGAATGAAATCGATAATGCCCATAAAACGAAAGGCGTACATCATCTCTTCCAGATAGGGGCGAAGGAAGTCTGATAATTCGGAAAGTATTTTGGCGAGTTCCCTGCGCTCGGCGTATTCCAGCTCCCTGATTGCGTTGTTGATCTCTACTATTTCGGCAGGCTCGATGTAAGAGGTTTTTCCGGTGGCCGATTCATCCTGCACAATGCCCTGTATTTTTCTTTTGTTGGCCGAATTGACCGGAATGACAGCTCTCCCGTCGCGGATGGTGATGGTGGCATCCGCCTCTACAATGCCGGCCTGACGAGCTCTTTTCAGAATGTCCTGCATCTTTCCGGAGATGCTGCTGTGTTTGTGTCGTATTTCGCGACGTAGGCGAAGCAACTCAGGACTGGCGTTATCTCTTACTTCGCCCTTTTTATTTATGATGGTATCTATTTTGTCGAGAACAGCGGGATAGACCATCACCGGCTTTGTCAATTCATAAAGAGTCGGGTACTGCTCTTCATCTTTTGATTGAATGAACCGTACAATATCGCGGATGCTTCCCAATGCTCTCCTCAAATCAAAGAGTTCGTGCACTTCCAGAAAGAGCCCTTCCACTTTTAGTTTTTTTAGTGGATCGCGAAGATCAAAGAAATTGGAGGCAGGCATGGCTTGCCCTTCATCTTCGATATGGAGCATTTCGTGCGTTTGACGAAGCCATACGACAACATTGTCGTACTTATTGGAAAAGGTCATCCTTTCCACTCGTTCCTTGCCCATCGGACTCAGGCACCCATTACTGATATATTCCCGTATCTTATGAAAATATAGCTTTGACTCAAATGTTTCCGGATAGATCACGTTGCTTTGAATTTTCTGCAAAATTAACTAAAAGATTGATGATATTTTGCTTTGGAGAAAAGGATTATGGCCCTTCGGTTGGCAGAGGAAACCTGAGATGATGATGGATTTTTGTGTTTTGGAGAGAAAAACTTTTTTTTGTGGAGATATCTTCATCTCCAACAGAGACGTATGATTTTGTTTTTAAGGGCTAACATTTGTTGTCGCAATTGGGGCTGGATGGCATTACTCCGATTTAACGGATCATTTACTGCAAGTGTGAGACCTGTATTAGACCATTCGCTTAAATATTCGATAGTTTTTTAAATAGATGGTCGAGCCCAAGCAGGAGGCTAACAGCGAGCAAGGCTCCAATGATCATTAAATGGATGGGTTTTATCCATGAATAAAGGAATTGGAAAGTTCCGGATATGTTTTTTAACCAGGCAAATTCTGTTGCGTTTTGACTGAGTTGTCCCAGATCTAGCAGAAATCCGATGATGAAGAGGACAAAGATGCCGGGAACGATCCACCATCGGTTTCGGGTATTCACCAGGGGATCAAAATAGTTGGAGCGTGAGACCCATTCGTTTAAAATACGGGCCATCACTTTCTTATTAAAGTCGGCCGTCGGAATCTCTTCCGGCTCAAAACTTTCCTGAAACAGTTGTTTCAGCATTCGGTCTTCATTGTTTGATTTTTTATTAACCATAATTCCGTAGGTTTATAATAAGGAACCTGCCTCCGATTGGAGTATGTATTTCAATTCTTTGAGTAAATTTTTTCGTGCTCTGAAGAGCCTTACTTTTACATTGGATACTGAAAAACCCGTTATTTGAGAAATTTCCTCTACCTTGCGTCCTTCATAATAGTATAAAGTCAAAATAAATGCTTCCTGACCTTTTAATCGTTCAAGAGAAGCTTTTAAAAACCGTTTTCTATCGTCTTTTTCCAATCGTTCGAATGGGACGTTTTCTTCGTCAGGGTTGTTTTCTTCCTTTTCAAAACGTTCATCGTATACGACAGCGTGTTTCTTGTTCTTTCTGAGCATTGTAATCGACTGATGGTAAGTTATTCGATAGATCCAGGTTGAAAAGGAAGATCTTCCTTCGAATTTGGATAAAGCCCGGAATGCTTTTAAAAAGGCATCCTGAGCAACCTCTTCGGCATCCGATTCATTTTTTGTTAATTGCATTGCAAGGGTGAAAACCATGTGACGGTAACGATCAACAAGTTCCGAATAAGCGGCAACATCCCCTTGGAGAACGAGCTTGATGATATGTTTGTCGTCTTGCATTTTCATGGTGGATATAAGACGCTTTAGGTGGTCTTCAGGTTACAAGGTAATCAGATTTTTCTTTTTATCGTTCTGAGTGTAACCCTATTGAAAAATTTGTCGTCCAACGGGCAAAACAAGTAAAACAAACTAAAATTTATGACTATGAATGTGGAAATAATTGTACCGGTAGCATTTTTCGGAATGATTTTCGGAATTGTTGTTTTGGTAAGTTACTACCGAAATAAACGGATAGAACGCACGGCTTTGATTGCTTCGGGTAGAGATGCCTCCATCTTTAAGGAAGAGGGAAAAAAGAACCGAGTAAATGCTCTGAAATACGGCATTTTCCTTGTGGGACTGGCATTAGGGTTTGTCGTAGGCGACTTTTTGGCTGTTGGAGGCCAACTTTCGGAAGGTGTCGCTTACATTTCAATGGTTTTGCTTTTTGGTGGACTAGCCCTCCTGATCTTTTATATGTTGATCAGAAAAAATAAGTCTCTGACCGATGATGAGTGATTCGTTTCAGGTTTCGTATGTCCCGGAATGACTATTGAAATGGCTTATTTTCACTTTCGGAAGTGCAGATGGCAAGAAAATAGTAAAAAGGATTAGTGTGTCAATGATGGATGTTTGGTCCTTTTATTAAGTGCGTTACGATGGGTGTATGTTGGAGGTTTTGTGGGGCTTGGTTAACATTAATTAACCTATTTGATCGTAGATTTTGTGTAAGATTGATCATATTTGTAATTGGGATTTTTTCATAAAACTTGGATTTAAAAATGACTGGGTAAAGGAACCATGATTTTAGGTTCCTTTTTGCCAGTTGTTTTTTAACCACATTTAACCAGAGTTGTGTCTTTTTAATAGGAGACAATCTTATATTTGTAATAGATTTTTTTTCATAGATTTGGATTTGGTTAACAAAGCTGATTTAAGGGAAAAGGACAGTGCTTCAAGGTTGCTGTCCTTTTTTTTGTTGAAGGATAAAGATCGGGAGCGGGTGACGCTTTAACAAGCTTTAAGGCAGTTTTGATGTTCTTAATAATAAAAATGACCATCTTTGCAACGTAGATTTTTTTCATAGACTTGGATTTGGTTAGCAAATGCTGATTTAAAGGGAAAGGGGCTGTTTTCAACAGCCCTTTTTTTGTTGCTCTTAAATGAACCAGGTTTAGTGATTTTTTCCTCTCCCCGATGAATTCTTAATCTTATTCATAAGTTGAATAATCTTCTTAGTGACTCTCACTTTTTTATTGACAAACACTTTGTTAGGCTATAATTTTGGAAAAATGGTTTAGTCTTTCCCGGTTGAGAAGGCCAAAAAGTAATTGAACTTTCATTGAATCATTTTTCATTTATGAGAGTAGGGTGGGTTTGTACTGCAAGCTGAATGACGGGTCTTCCTTGTGAAATTGACGCCATCCCAATAAATAAGAAAATGATCGAGGTGGATATTTTGTTGAACGTGACCTTTCCTTTGAATATTTATTTGGTGAGGAGACGCAGGGTTGGGTTCGGTGTCGTTTAAGGCAGGATACAACAAAAGGAAAAAATGAAACGGATGTGAAACGTTCACGACAATATGGAATTGTGACAAAAGAAGATGTATAGACCCATATATTGTGCGAGTTCCATTCGGCCGATAACTTAGAAAAATTTATAGGAATGAGAAAAATTGCAATTAATGGGATGGGGCGCATTGGCAGAGCAGCCCTTAAAGTAATATTGGATACCCCCAATCTGGATTTGGTGGCAGTCAATGATGTTGTTTCTGTGGAAAATATCGCCTACCTCATAAAGTATGATTCGGTTTATGGCATCTATGAAAAGGAGGTGACTTATGATTCCAATCACATTATTGTTAATGGGAAAAGAATTAAATATCATTCGATTCGGAATCCGGAAGAGTTGCCCTGGGAGAAGTATCTTATTGATGTTGTCATAGAAGCGACAGGTTTGTTTACAGCGGGGAAAGATGCTGAAAATCATATTACTGCAGGAGCTAAAACTGTCATTATTTCAGCCCCCACAAAAAGTTCTGATGTGCCGACGGTTGTTCATGGGGTTAATTCTGAGGGCGGGAAAACCAGAATCTTTTCTTGTGCCAGTTGTACCACCAATAACATTAGTCCGGTTGTTGAAATACTGGGGCGTCGGATAGGAATCAAAAAGGCGATTATGACAACGGTTCATGCTTATACCGCTTCACAGTCCGTCGTAGACGGCCCTTCAAAAAAGAACTTTCGAATGGGACGTGCCGGAGCAGCCAATATTGTTCCTACCACAACCGGAGCAGCCATCGCCACCACCAAGGCATTACCCCAATATGCAGGAGTATTTGATGGTGTAGCCCTGCGTGTTCCCATACCCGTAGGGTCCATTTCCGATTTAACTTTTGTTGCCCGGCGAAATGTCACTGTCGAAGAGGTGAATGCAGTGTTTAAGGAAGAGTCGGTAACTGATCGTTACCGGAATGTGTTAACAGTTTCAGACGAACCATTGGTTTCATCAGATATTGTAAAAAGTCCGTATGCCGCAACGGTGGATTTGGGGATGACTCGTGTGGTAGATGGTGACTTGCTTAAAGTGATGGCCTGGTACGACAACGAATGGGGGTTTACCAATCAAATGATTCGACAGATTCTGGTCGATATATAATTATTTCGAAGATATCGGAAAGTGATCTTGAAACGCGGGGATGTAACAATAAAAAAAAAGAGTTATAACAATGATGTGTTATAACTCTTTTTTGTGTAGCGAGAGGCGGGCTTGAACCGCCGACCTCATGATTATGAATCATGCGCTCTAACCAGCTGAGCTACCTCGCCATTCCTGTTTTTGCGGTTGCAAATGTAGGTCTTTTGGGAATATTTTCCAATTAAAATCGGGGTATTTTTTTCTTTTTTCAACATGGAATTTCCTAATTAATTCACCCATCGTAAATTGAAGGACCCTGTATTCTTGCTTCTAAATGCGGTCATTTGGGGTCCTGACATTAGTTTTGTTTTTTTCGTGGAATCGGACCTTCATGGTGATCTCCCATACGAGCAATAGCTTGCCATTTTTCACAGTAGGGCTGTAACGTGCCATCCTTATACCCTCTTATCCGTATGTTAAACAATTGCTTTTATTCTAAGGAAACGAGGAGGATAAATGTGATTGCCCAAAAGGAGCACTATGTAACCATTGTCATGTGCGTTACATTTGCTTATGGTTTTAGATGAATTAGATACTAAAAATTTCTATCTGCGATGTTGGCATTTGAAGTTTTCCCGAACAATTTTCACCCACGTTGATGGACAACCCGGGAGCGTTGGAATGGTTAAGTTTGATGCATAATTTTTTCCCGGAAATGATTGCGCTTTGCCATGTTTGCTGCCAATTCGGCCGGATGTTGGTTTTTATATTAATCATTATATTGCATTATGAAACGTGCATGACCAATTAAGGTTGTCACAAAAAAAGCCTGATCTTTAGGTTGTTCGGTCAATAGTCAGATAGACCATTAGGCGATTAGGCCGTTTGGATGTATCTACGCACTGTGAACTAGAAACTTGGAACTTGTTTGTTCCTGCGAGTTTCATTCGACCAATGACTTAAAAAGTGTGATACGAATGCAACCAGAGCTTATGCATGGGACTATAAAGGTCTCGCTATAGGGGAATATTAATGGTTGTCAGCCTCAAATTGAGATGTCAGATGGCATAACTTTGCGAGGCAGGCTGATGCCAACCATAAACCAAAAAGTATTGTAATGAGAAGCAACTGGCCTGAACGATATATTAATACCAAAGTTACCACCGGTTTTGTGTTGTTATTGATTGTGGCCGCTTTGGCTTTTGGGATCAATTATTTTGGTGTTGTACGTCATTTGAGTAACCATCCGCGAACCGACCCGGTGGGCAAACGGCTTCTTCTGCTTAATGAATTGATTTTTAGAATGCAGGATGTTGATCGAGCCTCCAGAATATATGTGCTGACCGGGTTAAGGCAGGACCATCAGAGGTTTAAGTCTTTAAACGACTCCGTCCATGTGCTTCTGGACAGTTTGGGAATTGTTTTTTCGGACACCCTGTCTCTGACTAAGGTGGATACTCTTAAAATCCTTTATGATCAAAAGAGAGAGCGTATTCAGCAACTTTTTGAGCTCAGTGAGATTAATCGTTATAGAAGTAAATATCAGGATGTTCGGTTTTTCTTGCCCGATAGCCTTAATTATCAGATCAGTCAAATTACCTATTCTCACTTTGTGGTCGATTCTGTTGAAACGCCAATTCTTCCTGATGAGGATGAAGAAAAAATAACTTTCTTGGGGCGCATTTCGCGATTTATCACCGGCAATAAAGGGGAAGACTCGGTGGTGATTTCTCCCACGCCTAAAATACACCAGATCGTTGATTCCTCTTTCATTACAAAGGTGACCAAAGATCCTGCCATAGAAAAAGTACGCAAGCAGTTGGATATCATAGAGAAACAAGATCGTCGTTTTTCCGAGCTGTTGCTGGGGAGAGAGCGTAGCCTGATTCGTCTCGATGACCAGCTTACCGGTACCATTCGTGAGATTGTGCACCAGTTGCAAGGGGAGGCACTGGCCGCATCCTCTCAATACCAGGAAGGCTTGACAAATATGAGGATTGACCTGTTGCAACAGCTTATTTTTCTTGGGATATCGGCCCTCATCATTATTATTGGTTTTGTGTTTTGGATCAACCGGGATTTGCGAAGAAGCAGACGTATGAAAGAACAGTTGGTGAAATCCAAAGAAAAAGTTGAGTCGCTCATGAAGACCAAGGAACGGTTTCTGGCTAATATGAGTCATGAAATTCGAACTCCCCTGACATCTATTATTGGTTTTTCAGAACTTATGAAGTCTGATAACCACAGCGCCGAGATCATTTACAACGCTGCCCAGCACTTGTTGGCGCTGGTGAATGATATCTTGGATATGTCTCAGATGAATGAAGGTAAGATCACGCTTCATTATGAGGCTGTTCATCCCGACGATCTGGTGCGTGAAGTGTGGGAAACGTTTATCGGGAAAGCCAAAGAAAAAGAAATTAACTTTCGCTATTCCATTGGGACCGATATTCCCACTTTTCGTGGTGATAAAACCCGTCTCCAACAAATTTTGATCAACCTGGTGGGCAATGCCATTAAGTTTACGGGAGAGGGCGCCGTAATAATTTCTCTGGAAAAAGAAGAAAAAGATTTATTGTTTGCGGTTAAAGATACCGGCCCAGGCCTATCCGTTGATGATCCAAACGAGTTGTTTGAGGCGTTTTCACGGTTCAATACGGTGACCTCACCTAAAGCATCCGGATCCGGCTTAGGGCTAGCCATCAGTAAAAAACTTGTTGAAGCCATGGAGGGTACCATTGGCTTCAGAAACAATGCGGAAAAAGGTTGTACCTTTTGGTTTCGCATACCGTTGCTGTTACCAACTTCCGGTCGGCAAAACCATGGAGAGAATAAAGTTCTTGTGCCTGATGGAAAGAATCTGCTGGTGGTTGATGATGACCCACTCGTACAACAGTTGCTGCGTGGGTTTCTTAAGCATCATACCAATATTCATGGATGTTCCACTGCCACAGAAGCTCTTGAGTGGCTTGACCAGGGATCTTTTGATTTGATTATCTCCGACTACCGAATGCCGGGAATGAACGGTGTCGAGTTTGTTAAGGAGATACGTAAAAGAAGCACGGTTCCGGTTCTTTTATTTTCGGCGGCTGCGAACCAACATCTTCTGGACGAAACATCGCAAATGGAAAACATTACTTTTTTGCCCAAACCATTTTCCAAAAGCGATTTGTTAAAGGCTATCCGGCGATTGATCGAGGCTCCAACTCTTCCCCATGAAGATGTCGGAAATAAAGAGGCGGCTGCTGCAGCTCTGTACGACTTAAACGGTGTTTTGTCATTTACCGGAGAGGATCAGGCGTTTCTTGCTTCGGTGGTGACGACTTTTATTCATGAGACCAATAAGAATTTAATAGAGATGTCGTTCCTGATCCGAAAAAGGAAGTTTGATGCCATCTCGGATTTGGCTCATAAAATGCTAACGGGATTCCGCCAATATGCCATAGAAGAAGGGGTGGCCATCCTGAAAGGGATGGAAGTGATGAGTAAACCCGGCTACCATTCACAGCTTAAACGGAGCTTTAAACGGTTAAAAAAACATTGGAAACGGGTGGAAAAGGAATTGGAAAAAGTGAACGGATAGGTCCCATCCCAAGGGCAAAAAAATATGGCAGCCGTGTCTGATTTTTGGGTTAGTAGTCAATTTTCAGTTTTTGAAGTTTATTGTAGAGAGTCTTGCGGTCAATTCCCAGCAATCGGGCAGCCTTGCTCTTGTTGTGTTTCACTTTACGAAGAGTTTCTTCGATTAATTGTTTCTCTGTTTTTTCTTTTTCTTCAGAAAAGCTGGTGGCATTAATGGACCGGGGGTGTGGTTCCAAAATTTCGGGGGGAATGACTTCCCGGCCAATCCAATGGTCTTTGCTGAGCAATACGGCTCGTCGGACAACATTTCTGAGTTCCCGGAGATTTCCCGGCCAGTCGTAGGTGCCAAAAGCTTCCATCACCTCTTCTGTGAAGCCTTTGATCTCTTTTCCAAATTCATCGGCTGCCTGGCGACAAAAATGGTCGGTGAATACCATTAATTCGTCCTGTCTTTCACGAAGTGGGGGAACGATTATCGTAAATTCATTGAGCCGGTGAAATAAATCCTCTCTAAAATTTCCTTCGCGCGCTTTTATTCTCAAATCATCATTGGTCGCCGTCAGAATACGAGCTTCAATAGGAAATTCCTGATTGCCGCCGACTCTGTGGGCCCGTCGTTCCTGAATGGCTCTGAGTAGTTTTACCTGCACATCGTAGCTCAAATTCCCCACTTCGTCCAGAAAGATGGTTCCTTTTCCGACGCTTTCGAAATGGCCTTTTTTGTCATCCAGCGCTCCTGTAAAACTTCCTTTGACATGTCCGAACAATTCGCTGGAAGCGATTTCCGGGGTGAGGGCTCCGCAGTCCACCGCTACAAATGGCTCGTTCCGGTGTTGGCTGAGCTCGTGAATGCGACGCGCCACAAACTCTTTGCCGGTGCCACTTTCGCCCTGTATCAGTATCGATACCTCGGTAGGTGCCACCAGTCGAATGTGTTCATCCATCTCATTGGAGTGATCCCCCACACTAACGATGTACCCGTTGGATAAAGGAGAAGAATGATCGCTGCTTTTTAAAGCTTTTTCCACCACATGAATCAGCTCAGTGGCATTTACGGGTTTGGTAATGTATTCGAAAGCCCCTTTTTTTATGGCATTGACAGCCACTCGGATGTCCGAATAAGCAGTGATCAATACCACCGGCAGATTGGGATATTTACTTTTGGCGTAGTTCAAAACATCCAAGCCGCTACCGTCGGGCAAGCGGTGGTCGGACAGAATTAAATCGAAATGTTCATGGTTGATTAATGTTTTGGCTTTTTGGTAGGAGCCGGCAAGAGACGTTTCCATCTCCTTTTTTCTCAAATACCCGCTCACCATTAAACCAAATGAGGTGTCATCATCAATAATCAGTATTTTTTTATTCATGCCCCTGATCGTTTTGATTGGTTAAATATAACCAATTTTATGGCTGTAGGGATAATTTTGGTCCGATTTTATATTGTTAAAAAGAGTTGGGGCGCGTTGGTATCATTGTTTATTTGGTTACAGGTGTTTCAGCTGGTAGAGGTCAAAAAAAAAGGACTACCATCACATGGCAGTCCTTCTTAAGAAATAAGGAAATTATAACAGTTTAGGAGTTAGGGGTATATGTTGTGCCATCGCTGTTGTAAAGGGCAATGACTTTTTCATCTCCTTCATTTCCGAGAACGAGTTTGTAGACTTTTTTTCCGTCAACTTCGGCAACTTTGGCTTTAGTAACAGGTGTTTCGGGATGTTCCTTTTTAACGGCTTCAAGAACAGCTTCAGGGACCTCACTGATCTCAATTTCATTGAAAGTGACTTCATCTTGCTGAGTTGCAGAGTAAAGGGTGTGGTCGTTTTCAACGGCATACATCGTGGGTGTTGCAACAACAAAAAGCAACAAAGCAGTTAGGGTGAACCAAAACTTACGTTTCATAACATTATTATTTTAGGTTAAACAAACTATAATCAAACGTTCGGTTCTTATATAAGAAAAGAACGTGCCAATTTCTGGATGCCATGTGGTGGGGGATGGGTAGGTGGTTGGAATACAGTGCGATGGTGCGTGAGGGTGAAAATGTCGATATTATTTACCGTTGCGTGGGTGTGGAAAAAAATCCACAAATTGTGGAAGGCCGCTACACTCTTTATTTCGTAACCGCCTTATGGTTCTTGGGAGGGGAGCGGCGATCCTATCCTTAAAGAGTTTTTTCGGATGGCACGGGGAAACTTGTATATTTGCAAGCAAAATGAAAACCATGGAGAAAAAGAAAATATTATTTGTGTGTTTAGGAAATATATGCCGTTCTCCCAGTGCCGAAGCCGTCCTGAAAGGAATGGCTCAAAAAGCCGGTATCGCGGATCAATTGGAGATTGATTCTGCCGGTTTGAGCGATTTTCATGCGGGGGAACAGGCCGATAAAAGAATGCAGGAACACGCTATAAAAAGAGGGTATCATCTTACCAGTATCAGCAGACCGGTGAATCCTATGAAGGATTTTGACTACTTCGATATGATTATTGGGATGGATGACCAGAATATACGCGAACTGGAACGGCTGGCCGAAGGGTCATCCGCTATTTCCAGAATTTTTAAAATGACCGATTTTTGTCACGACTGTAACAAAGATGAAGTTCCGGATCCGTATTATGGTGGTGATGAAGGCTTCGAACTGGTGCTCGACCTGCTGGAACAGGCCTGTCAAGGATTAATTGACTTTCTGAAGAGTAATCCCTGAGCAAAATGATAATTCTTTTGCCAGCTTCCTGAACCGGCTTTTTTATTACGTCCGATAGAATGATGATTCAAGAAAGAGAAAAGCTATGGATATACATCAATTGGAACAGGTGCTGGGAGAAAAAATTTCCCAAACCACCGGTGCATCAGGAGGGTGCATCGCCGACTCCAGGATCGTTACCACAGCATCCGGGAAAAGCTATTTCTTAAAGCAGGGGTTTGCAGACGGAATGTTCCGAAAAGAGGCAAATGGCCTTACCGAACTGGCCAAACCCAACATCCTGAAGGTTCCGGCAGTCATCTGTTCCGGAGACGATTTCCTGATTCTGGAACATATCGAGCAGGGGGCCAAAAAGAAAGATTTTTTTGAAGTTTTTGGCCGTAAGCTGGCATTGATGCATCAGTATAGTGGTGCGTCGTTCGGCTTTTTTGAAGATAATTTTATAGGGTCTACGCCCCAGAAGAATATTCCTGCCGGTGAAGAAGCTCATAACTGGCCCCTGTTTTACTGGAATAAACGATTGTTATACCAGTACAGACTGGCAGAAAGAAACGGATATGCCGATTCGGTCATGCAGAAGCTGTTTGCTTCACTTGAAACGAACTATGAAAAAATTATGGCTGGGAGTGATGAACCACCCTCTCTGTTGCATGGCGACCTTTGGGGCGGAAACTATCTGTGCGACAGGAATGGAGAGCCGGTGTTGATTGATCCGGCAGTCTATTATGGCCATCGGGAGGCAGATCTGGCCATGACAAAACTATTTGGCGGTTTTTCTTCCGCCTTTTATCGCGCCTACCAAGAAACCTGGCCGTTAAAAGAAGGGGCAGCAATAAGAGAACCGATCTATCTCCTTTACCATGTCATGAATCACCTGAATCTTTTTGGATCAGGATACTATGGTCAAACCATCGGATTGTTACAGAAACTGGTTGGTTGAGAAGATGATGGATGCTGAATAAAAGCCGGCATCCAAAGTAAACCGGGAGCGCAAAACGGGTATGGTCAAATCAACCTTTCTACACGACAAAGCCCCGGGACTCGGCAAGGATGACAATACTTTCAACAATCTCTTCATCGGTAAGGGTGGCACAGTTAAAAAAGATATCGAAATATTCGATGTCGGGACGTTCCTTTTCAAAATAATTGCGGAAAGCGTCGCGACGTTGATCCATCTCAAAAGCTTCTCGGCGGGCTTCCTGCATGGTCATTCCTTGTATGTCAGCAACCCTTTTTGCACGCCAGTCAAGTGGTGCTTTTAGTTTGATGTGCAGTGAGTTGACGAAGTTTTTGGTGATGGCCTCGGCCGCCCTTCCAATAATGATGACGTTTCCTTCCACGGCGGCGTTATAGATAAATTTGGCTATGGTATTTTTTATCTTGACATCACTGGGGTAGTATTCGTCGGAGAAGAAAAGCGCCAGATTTTCAAAAAAACCTCTTTCTTTATATTCAGACAGTTCCTTCATCAAGGAGGGGGATAATTTCAATTCTCGGGCCGAATCTTCAATAATTTCTTTGCTGATCCATCTCCATTCACGAGAGTTGCGTTGCGCCTTATTTTTTTCTGTGAGGGTTTGTGCCAGTTTTTTGGCAATTCTTCTTCCCGGACAGCCATACTCCCGTGAAATGGTAATAACCGGACCGGGCGATTCGAAAGTAGGTCCCTTGGGGCTTTTTTTCCGTCCGGTGCGTTCGCGCATATATTTTAAGAACAGATTATCCATATATTTTTTTTATTGAAATGTAGGTTGATACAACACCTCCGTGCATATTTCCATCCCTTGAAGTAGTCGCCTTTTTCAGGTTATTAAATCACATTGCGGGTTGTGAAAAAGTGGGTTCCGGGTATGTTCTGTCAGATGTCTCTAAAATACGCTTTTTCTGCAAAAATGAAAAGAGTTTTTTGAGATTTTATCAATAAGGAATGAGGATAAATAGGGTTGTTTAGAACCGGTGAAATCCCATTCTTAAATGGGTGCAAAAGTCCGATGCACAAGAATATCCAATGGCCACAAATTCCTGTTTATTTGACGGCGGAACCTTAAATCCACGTCAATCGGTGCCATATCTGCTCTAACGGCCCTCGCTTATGTTGTTTAAGCCACCATGTGCTGAAAAGAATTTGAAGGATGCCCAGTCCCAGGCCTATGATAAGGCTGAAGCTCGCTCCGGTGTATTGATAAAGGCCCAATCCAAAACCATAATAGACAAAGGATCCCAGAATGGATTGCAACACATAGTTGGAAAGACTCATCCTTCCCATGGGGGATAATTTGTTCAGCCACGACCGGGCGGCGGTATGTCCGAATAAGAGGACAAAGGTGGATCCCAGCATGGTCATAAAGGCCAGATTCGACCAGGAGGTTACGGCTGTTTGTATTCGGGCGATGACATACGGATGCCATTCCATGTGTGGCAAAGCTTTGTGCAGCAGGAAGAGCGGAATGAATGCCACAATGGCGGTTGTCAGGGCTCTTTGCCAAAAGGTTTTGTTGTGAGAGGCAGTCGTAAAACGCTGAGTGCGCCCCAGCATAAAGCCTGTGAGAAACAATGCAGCCGTCTGAAAGAATCGGCCATTTTCGTACGACCAGAAGAAAACGGCCAGCCGACCATTCGTGAGGTTGCTTCGCATGGCCTCCAAAAAAGTTCCGTTCGACAACGGTTCTCCTATCAAGCTAAAATACCCGTCGGCACGAGAGGCGATTTCCACATTGTCCGGATTGATCAAATATCCGAAAAGACGAATCCATTCCAGTGGTTGCATCATCAATACGATGGCTGCGCTCCACACCAATCTGTTGCTGAGCCGCCGAAACGGAACCAGAACGACTCCAATGATGGCATATATGGCCAGTATATCTCCCTCAAAAAAGATGGAATTGAGAAATCCGAAACAGAGAAGCAGCAACAAACGCCAAAGAAAACGACCGCTGAAATCATTTCCTCTTTGCTGTTGATTGTTGTACTGAATGTAAAATGTCAGCCCAAACAACAGCGCAAATATGGCATACGATTTTCCGCCGAAAAGAAAAAATAAGGTATCCCAGATTATGGAATCGATGGCCTTGAGCCACTCCGGCAGATCGTCGGGAAAATGATATAAGTCAAAATGCTCGATGTTGTGCAACAACATGATGGAAAGAATAGCAAATCCCCGAAGGGCGTCAACAACGATCAGTCGTGGCGTGCTGGATGATGGGGCCATAGTATAAATAATTGTAGTTAGTTTTCAATCAACCAGCGAGCCGGCATTATGGCGCAGATCTCTTGGTTGCCCAAAAAATTCAGCAACGGATTTTTTTTCAAAGCTCTCCGAATCAGGCGACTGAACCGCCCAAATACTTTTAAGGGCTTCGGAAGCACTCTTTGTAATCCGTAACTGTAATCTATTGGTTGGTGAATTTAGAAATCAAAAATGTTAAAATTTTTGGAATTATCACAATGGGAAGAAGGGATGTTGTTCCCTTGAACCATTTTAGTGCTGAATATCAAGGTCGATTATAAGACCATAATTTTTTGGAGTGCTGTCTGGCCGTTTTCTAAAGAAATGATAGCGAAGTAGAGGCCGGGTGAGAAAGCATTCATCTTTATATCACCGCTAGGGGCGGCGAAAGATTTTTGCAACAGGACGCGCCCATGGCGATCCATAATCTTCACCCGGTTGACGGGATTTTCGGACACAAAATAGAGGACATCCCGCACAGGATTGGGATACATGCTGATACCGGTCTCGCCGGGTGCCGGCACGGCAAGGTCAAGAGAAACCTTCTCCAGCTTCACTTGTTCCAGTTCAATTTGTTCGTTGATAAGGCCTATATCAAAAACGATCCGGCTGTTGGCATCGGAAGGTTCTGTCATGATAAATGAGAAAGAATGCCAGGCCGGATGATGGTCCAAATTCAGTTGAAATGTTCCGCTGTACGAATTCCAGGGCGTCGACGCTTTTCCAATATAGACCGGGATATTGATGGATGAACCTGCACCGGCGAGTATGGAGAGACGGTACATCACACCTTGCTCCAGCGATATGCCGCTTTTGACCATTTGTGCATGCCATGCTTCGGTACCGGAGGTTTCCACCCGGGCCACTATTTTTTGATCGTCGTGAGACAAATCCCCTGCGGCACCCCCCTGAAGATAAAAATTCCATCCATCCAGCCCCTCTGAAAAATCGGAATCATAGACGACGGAATAGTGTACTTCTGTTGGGTCGGGCATGGGATTATTCAGTAACGCATCCACCAATGGCTGATAGAATTCTTGCGTGTTGGGGTCATAAATGCCAAAGCCGGCACTAAATTCCCAATAGGCCCAGCTAAAACCCTGTTGCTCGAACCAGCGGGCCAGAAAGGTGGTCCAGCGGGCGCGCGAGTCCATGTCGGCTTTACTGTAGGCACCAAATTCGCCGATATGTACCGGAATATGATTGGTTTCCGAAAAATTGAGTAAGGCTTGAAATTCATTTTCTATGGTTTCTCGTTCTGCTTCCGTGTCATACCATTGGGTTCCCAACCAATTTTCGGCATCGTCGCCCACCCATTCGGCCCCTTGGTGAGTAAACGGAAAAGGGTTGTAATAATGAACCGATACGATGATGTTTTCGTCGTCGGGCAGTTGTATGTAGGGTAAGCCTTGCAGACCGCCATATTCGGCCGTTCCCATCAGAACCACCCGGTTGGGATTGGTTGTCCGGATCACCTCCAGCGCTTCGGAAAAAAAGGTGTTCCATCGTTGGGGTGTCAACGCACCATGCGGCTCGTTCAACACCTCAAACAGCAGATCTTGGGGATAATCTCTGAAATAGTCGGCTATTTGAGACCACTGGGAAAGGAAACGTGCTTTTTCTCCTTCCGGATCGGCATACAAAGCTTCGTGGTGGTGCATGTTAAGGATGATCATCAGACCTTCGTCCAATGCTTTGTCGACCACTGTCTTAATCTTTTCCAAAAAGTCGGCCGAAATGGTATAGGGAGCCTCGGACAAACTCCGATCTTCGGGTTCCCACCGCACCGGCAGTCGCACGTGGTCGAACCCTAAATTGGCCATGATCTCAAAATATTCGGGTTGCCAGGGATTGCCCCAGGCATCCTCCGAAGGGGCTTCAAAAGTATTTCCCATGTTGATGCCGCGTCCCAGACGCTGGTTGATTTCAAAGGCATCCTTACGCTGTTGGGCACAAATGGTGGTTAGTGTCCATAATAATATCACGGTTATCATTGATCGAAACATAACTGATGGGCTTTAGTTTAAGTATTTCGTTCAATCTAAGATAGCTGTTTTGAGGAATGATTTCAAAATAAATTTTATGGGATTGGTTGTTGATCTGTCCGGGATGTGGATCGTCTGATGGCCTGTACAACAATTAAGACGGGCCCGGGAGAGGAATATTGGTGTTTTGCCAGGTAAAGCATGGCTAACTGTCGAATCCCTCATCATGAAAAAAAGGCCATGCTCCGATCAGAACCTTCTGATTTCCGGGGCCCATTGGGGCGTTCCGGATGGAGCGTGAGGTGGTGCTGGTGGGTTTATGGAGGTTTCTGTCGCTTTAAGCCCGTCGCAGGGGGCATGTTGGGGTCTCCTGCCGACCTGGTATGCGTCGCAGGCGCTTTGCGGGTGCTTCCTGCCCGCCAGCGCGGGTCACCACACCGGCAGGAGGGGGTACAGGTACGGCAGGACGCCACAACTCTTTGGCAGGAGCAGCGAAACTCCGGCAGGACGGGGTATCTATCCGGCAGGACGAGGTCCTACCCCGGCAGGAGGGGGCATTCCCCGCCAGCGCCCCTCAAAACCGTGCCAGGAGGGCCTATCACCCGCCAGGAGGGGTGTTTTATCGGCAGGACGGGTCTTCCCCTGGCAGGAGCTCCCACCACCCGCCGGGACGGCGGCGATAAGGACCGGACTACGCAGAAGTAGGAGGGAAGACTGCCCGGGGGCCGCAAAGGCGACAGGATGGGAGAGCAGGCAGCCGGAGTAACTTATTGATGCTTCTTTTAATCACCTCCTGTGCACCCAAAGTCTATTATCAGGTTTTTGAAACCGAGCCAACCACTGATAAAAGAATAAAGCAAGGCGATGCTTTGGTGTATCTTTCGCATCGGCACCGGCCCAATACCTTAAGGTAGGTTTCGCCGGATGCCGCTTCTAAAATCACTTCAGCAGTTATTAATCTCACCCTTTGGCCAGCTCATTGACCAGATGATTATCTAAAATTTTAGTAAAACTACCCACTAGCACACTGTTAATCATGGCCTGTCCCACCTTAACACTGGTGGTGTTGTTTTTATTTTTTTCCAAAAGCGGGAAAAAAGGTCGCATAACAGCATAAAAGGCATTTATCCAGGCTGTTTTTGATTTGACGCCTTTTTTCGGAATGACCAATTGCAAACGAAACATATAGGCATCTTTAAATCCCATGTTGAGGATGAGGTTTTCCGTTTTGCCTTTTACACGCGCCCACATCACTTTGCCTTTTTCGGTAGGGTCGGTCCCTTTTCCCGAAACATAATTGAATACCATGTTCGGATTCATCCGGAAAAGTGTTGTGGCCAGGGCTTCGGTAATGTCATAGGTATAACGATGGTATTCCGTCTCATTCATGCCGACGGATGAAACGCCCATGCAGTGAAAGCAGGCGTCGTATCCTTTTAAATGGTCATTGATGGCACTAAAATCAAAGAAATTGTCGTGAATGACTTCCGTTAATTTGGGATGTTTTATTGGTAAATGACTTCTGTTGATTACCAGGACGTGTTCCACCTGAGGGGATTCCAGACATTCGAGGAGGACCCCCCGGCCCACCATCCCTGTTGAGCCCGTTATAATTACTTTTATCATTTTTTAAAACCCTTCCAGTACAATTTTCCCTTTAGCTTTTCCGGTCTCCATAAAAGCATGCGCTTTACGTAAATTTTCGGCATTGATGGTACCGAAATTTTCACCCAGCGTGGTCCGGATGGTTCCGTTGTCAATTAATTCCGAGACTTTGTTTAAAATGTAGTGTTGTTCTATCATATCCTCTGTCTGGAACATGGAGCGTGTGAACATTAGCTCGATGTGTGTTGAAACGGCTTTTACTTTAAATGGCATGACATTTAAGGATGATGGATCATCTATAAAGCCGAACCTGCCTTGCGGTTTAATCAATTTAATGATCTCATCGATGTGTTGTTCCGTACCATTTAAACTCACCACATATTCGGGCTGTGGTAAATTGTGCTTTTTAAATTCATCACTCAGCTTGTTTCTGTGATTGATGACGGTATGGGCCCCTAATTCATTTAGCCATGCGGTCGTTTCGGGACGGGAAGCGGTTCCGATAATGGTCAGTTTGGTAAGCTTTTTAGCCAATTGTACCAGGATGGATCCCACCCCTCCGGCAGCACCAATAACTAATATCGATTTGTTGGCATCGTCGTTGGCAACCTGTAATCGGTCGAACAGCATTTCCCAGGCCGTAAGGGTTGTTAAAGGCAGTGCTGCCGCTTCGGCATACGATAAACTTTTGGGTTTTTTGCCCACAATACGTTCGTCCACCAACTGGTATTCGGCATAACTTCCCTGACGGGTTAAGTCGCCCGCATACCATACTTCATCACCTGCATTAAAAAGAGTGACCTTTTCGCCCACTTCTTTAACAATGCCGGCAGCATCCCAGCCGATGACCTTCCAGTCATCCCCTTCCACGGGGCGGCCGCTTCGGACTTTGTAATCTACCGGATTTACCGAAATGGCTTTTATTTCCACCAAAATATCCCTGCCCGTAGCTTTGGGGGTCTCTATTTCTATGTCTTGCAGGGATTTTACATCTTCTATGGGAAGATTCTGTTTGTATCCTATGGCTTTCATCAGTATAAAATTAGGTTAAATCATTGGTCTGATGGAATTCGCATGATTTTAAGTTTTATACATTCTCTGTTGTGACAAACTTAGTTGGTCATGCTCGTTTCATTTGTATATAATTTACTTATCTCATTGAATTATTGTCTCTTAAAATTAGTTGTTAGTCTGTTTAGCACATCAAATACCAGATGTTTAGATTATTAGATACAAGATGAATGTTTTACAGTAACAATAACTTGATATCAGCCCATCAGAATAGCACATCAATCTCCTCCATCCCCTCAATCTCATTGCCTAACAGCCTAACAGCCTAATAGCCTATTGACCTATTGGCCTCTTGGCCTAATAACCTAATAACCTAATAACCTATTGGCCTATTGGTCTAATACTTCCAATCTCCTGGTTGGTGCTGACGGGAAGATAGCTTTTTGTAAACTTCCGTGGCTTAGGAAAGAATTAGAATTGAAGACATTAATCCCGAATTATGCATTAGAACTTTGTCATGAGAATTAAAAGTGCAATCAATCAAGAACTTGTTGAAATGAGGCATAGCAACGCTATGGTGAATTGAAACAAGTTAGCCTGCGACTTGATTGGCAGCAATTTTAATTCGTAATAGATTTTCTAATGCATTTTTCGGGTTAATACAGTCCCTTAAGCAAAACAACAGATATGCAGAAGAGTTTAAAAATTGAGAATTGAGTTTGAGTTAGGAGGTCGGAGATTGAGTGGGGCTTAAATTATTTTAATCCTTTAATTAGGGCGAAAAGGATTTAAGTTTGTAGAAGGTAACGTATCTAATAAGTCATCTGGTTTATTGGTTACACTTTTTTTGTTTAGATAACAGTTTGGTGTGTTGTAAGATGCATAAATAGAGATGTTTAACTTTTGATTGTTTTTATAATGGATGTCAAGTAAAATGCGCAAAAAACTTGACATTATTTTTTTAATACGTAACTTTGTGAAAGTTTACAGAAACGGCTTTTATTTATGAATATTGCAGAGAAGATAAAGAAAAAAATAAAAGGTATGCCGGAAGGGACTACGTTTAAATACCAACAATTGGATCTATCAGTAACTGAATATAGTGGAGCTGCAAAAGCAATTGAACGGCTAATTAAAGAAGGCGTTATAAAACGAATAAACAGAGGTGTATTTTATAAACCTAAGCAATCAGTTTTTGGGGAGCTAAGACCGACGGAAACAGAAATCATAAAACCTTATTTATATGAACAGGGAAAGAGAATTGCTTATGTTACAGGAACAGCCCTTTATAACAATATGGGGGTGACAACGCAGGTTCCGAAAACAGTAAAAATTGCCAGCCGGAGCAAACGTATATTTATTGATTCCGGTAGCATAAAAGCAAAACCTGTAAAAAGTTACATTGACGTTACCGAAGGAAATTATTCACTGCTCGAAATATTGGATGTATTAAAGGATTTTACCAAAATACCTGACATGGACCAAAAAAGCGGAATCCGGTTTTTGGTGGATAAACTAAAGGATTTATCTGAAAAGGAAACAAATATGTTGGTTAAATATGCCTTAAAATACCCACCCCGTGTCAGGGCTTTCCTGGGAGCATTATTAAACGTAATAACCGGACAGGAAAACAGTAATTTAAAACAAAGCCTGAATCCGTTGACCACATACCGTTTTAATTTAAACGAAGACATTTTAAAAACTGCACCTAATTGGAACATAAAATGAAGCTACATGAAAACAAAAAACTTTTTCAGGATGCTGTTTTAGCTACTTCCCAAATGATGGAAATACCCGAGATTTATGTTGAAAAAGACTATTGGGTCACATTTGCATTGTACCGGATTTTTCATTCTGAAATGGCAAAGGAAATAGTTTTTAAGGGAGGTACAGCACTTTCAAAATGTTACCAATTAATAGAAAGATTTTCGGAGGATATTGATGTTGTTGTTCTGAGGCAGGAAGGAGAAAACGACAATCAAATGAAGAAAAAAATTAGAGCAGCAGGGAAAATTGTTGAAGCTGTCATGCCTGAAATAGCCATTTCCGGCTTAACCAATAAAATGGGAAATATCAGGAAAACAGTGCATCAATATGAAAAACTTTTCCATGGTAATTTTGGTCAGGTTCGCGAACATATCGTTTTTGAGGCTACCTGGCTTGGAAGCTTTGAACCATTCACCAGAAGGTTCATAAATAGTTATATTGCTGATATGATGAAACGAAACCAACTAAATGATTTAATATATGAATATGGTTTGGAAGCTTTTGAGCTTCAGGTTTTAAGCAAAGAGAGAACTGTTTGTGAAAAAATAATGAGCCTCGCCCGGTTCTCATTTATGGAGAATCCTTATGAAAATTTAGCCAATAAAATTCGTCATATTTATGATATTCACATGATGCTGAAAAACAAGGAAATCAATTCCTTCTTTAAGAGTGAGCAGTTTGATATAATGATGAAGAAAGTAGGCAATGATGATGTTATTAGCTACAAAAACAATAACGAGTGGTTAAAAACACATCCCTCAGAAGCAATTATTTTCAAAAACCCGGAAAAGGCCTGGGAAAATATTAAATCTGTTTATCGGACAAAATTTAGAGAGTTGGTTATTGGGGAATTGCCAAGGGAGGTAGAGTTAATTGAATCTTTGAAAACAGTATTTAGCCGTCTCCAACAAGTTAAATGGGATCCACAATTTCCTCTAGTTTGAAAATGATATTTTGGGTCATCAAAGGGCGCGTATAAAGCTGCATGTTCCTAATTAAATAAGAGCAAACTATTTGTTTCCTTAGAAAACCAGATAAATAAAGAAGTGAAATAATAGTTCAACTTTTAATTTCTTTGTATCCCCTGAATTCTTCTGAAAATAGAATCACTAGTCTTCCCTGAAAGTTTTAGAGATTCTCTTAATATTTGTGTTAGTTTATATTAACTTTTTTTATGCAGCTAAAATTTATGGTTTGAAAAACGATAATCTGCCATTTTTATGGGGGTGCCTGTTTCCTTTTTATTTCCGCAAATACTCAAGGATATATTAGGACATAAAACTAAAGATTCCATCAGATTTGATGGAATTTTCTAATGAGTGGAGCTGCCGGGAATCGAACCCGGGTCCAGACAAGGAAGCCATAAGCTTTCTACATGCTTAGTCGTTTCTTAATTTTCGTGATAGGTCTGGGAAACGACACCCGAACCAACCCTTAGCTCCTTAAGTTTCGCCTGAAGAACGGAGCCCTCTTCAAACTAGTTCCGGTTTACCTGCACCTCCTGATCGGATCGCCCCGAAACAAAGGCATCCGGGAGATGTCACGTCCCAGCCCCTGGGGCCGGGATTAAGCTTAATCTACTATACTTCGATTAGGCAGCGAGAGCGTAATTATTTTCGCCAGTTATAAAGGTAGAGTCCTGGGATTAACGAGCCAGCCACACAACGCTCGACATGCTTACTTACCACTTTACCCTGCTGTCAAGTCCATGTCAGCCCCGATATTGTGGAAGTGCAAAGATAATACTTTTTAATGGGTTGTCAATCGGTATGGTTTACGATTTTTTTAGTTGTGAGATGGTGTGGAGAGGGTCTGACGAATTGAAAATGAAGCTGCCGGAGACTAATACATCGGCTCCTGCCCGATAGAGATCGGCGGCATTATCCAATGAGACGCCACCGTCCACTTCGATGAGTGCGCGGCTCTTTTTTCTTTCGATCAGATTTTTGAGGCTTTCAATTTTTTGATAAGTGTTATGGATGAACTTTTGTCCGCCAAACCCGGGGTTTACCGACATGATGAGAACCAGATCCACCTGTTCGATGATGTCTTCCAGCAGATGAACGGGAGAGTGGGGATTGAGCGTTACCCCTGCTTTCATATCGTTTTTATGAATCTCTTCCACGGTACGATGAAGATGCGTGGAAGCTTCAAGATGAACATTCAACAGATGCGCACCGGCTTTTTTGAAGGCTTCGATATATCTCTCGGGCTGAACAATCATCAGGTGAACGTCCAGCGGTTTTTTTGCCAGTTTGCTGACTGCTTCCACCACCGGAATGCCAAAAGAAATATTGGGAACAAATACACCGTCCATAATATCGAGGTGAAACCAGTCGGCATCGCTTCGATTCACCATGTCTATATCTTTTGCCAGATTCGAAAAGTCTGCTGCCAACAATGACGGCGCAACCATTTTGTTCATGAGGATTTGTTTTTGTTTGCGATGATAAAAGATTTGGCAATTTTAAGAAATTTTTTTCACATCAGTATGGAGTACTCGGCAGGCTTGGAGATGAAAAGATCTCTGTTCTTAAGACCGCAAAACACCTCCCTTTCGCGAGCTGAGGCCGGTTCTCCCATGAATACCATGCCGGAGGGTTTTATGATCCATTAACTAAAAATCATTTGTCTGGCCGGGCTATGTGGGCTGGTTGTATCTGTTTTTTATTAGGGCAAAATCACTGATGGTTTAATGGATTTGGTATGACAGCCCTTTTTTAATCATTTTTTCTAACAAATCGGGACCTTGTAGCGGCAAGATTTCTTGCCCGGCCCGTTCACTTTTAGTCGTCGTTCATGAGGTTTCTAAGTATTCTGCTTCGGTAGGTGTTTTTCAGCCGTTTAATGGCTTTTTCTTTGATCTGGCGCACTCGTTCTCTTGTAAGATTAAACAACTTACCGATTTCTTCCAGGGAATAAGGGGGTTCACCGTGCAAACCGTAATAGAGCCGAATGATATCTGCCTCTCTGATAGAAAGGGTTGATAGAGAGCGTTCGATCTCTTTGCGCAGCGAATCATCGAGGAGGTCTGCGTCAGGACTACCGTCACCGTCGGAGAGCAGGATGTCGTATAACGTATTGTCATCGTCCGGTTTGAGTGGTGCATCCATAGAGATGTGTTTGTTGGACGCTTTCAGAGCTTCCTTAACATCTTTGGGGGCCATATCCAGCAGTTCGGCGATCTCTTCAGAGGTTGGTTCCCTTTGAAACTCTTGTTCCAGTCGGGCAAAAGCATTATTCACCTTGTTGACGCTGCCGATCTTGTTGAGTGGCAATCGGACGATGCGTGCTTGTTCGGCCAGAGCTTGCAGAATGGACTGACGAATCCACCATACGGCATAGGAGATAAATTTAAAACCTCTGGTTTCGTCAAATCGTTGGGCCGCTTTAATGAGTCCCAGATTTCCCTCATTGATGAGGTCGGGCAGTCCAAGGCCTTGATTTTGATATTGCTTGGCTACCGATACCACAAAACGAAGGTTGGCTTTAATTAACTGAGAGAGGGCTTGTTCATCACCTTGTTTGATTTTACGGGCCAAGGCAACTTCTTCTTCGGCGGTAATCAACTGAACCTTTCCAATTTCATGGAGGTATTTGTCCAGGGATGGGGATTCCCTGTTGGTTACCTGTTTGGTGATTTTTAGTTGTCTCATAAATTTAGAATTCTGATTTTTAGGGATTGTAATATTAACAAAAATTTCACTATTCTGTTTAGTGTATTTTCTGGTTTTTGGCGAATGGCGCAGCGGATTATTTGAATCTCTAATTTTGTTACGGAGCTATGTGCGCCGTTGTGGTGATTGTGATAGCAGATTGGTGTTGTAAATAATTAATTAAAATATATTTGCAGAAATAGGTGGAATGCTCTATATTTGCAAGGAAATTCCATTCCGGATAGCCGTTCGTTTGCTAATCCTGGTGTTTTCCTGACATTAAAATTAAATCCTCAGTATAAAATCAATACTTTGATTTCTTTTAGCCATTGAAATCTGATGTTTAGATAAATCAAACCCATTTCACATATTAAAAAATTTATAGTAGTATACTCATATGCTTGATATTATTGAATTAAATAGCAAAAAGCTTGTTGAATTGCGTCAAATTGCCAAAGAACTTGGTATTAAACGCGTTGAATCATATAAGAAGCAAGATCTTATTTACAGAATCCTGGATGAACAAGCTATCCGGGAACCGGAAATAAAAAAGAGTCCGGAGAAAAAGAAAAGTTCAGAAGAGGCCGGTAAATCGGAAATCCGATCCAGAAGAGGAAGACCCGCTAAAAAGGCACCTGCCAAACCTAAGGACAAAAACGATAAAAAAGACAGTCAAAGCGCCGATCAGGAAAAACCTGCCGCCCAAATTGATGTTAAAGAAAAAGTTGAACATCAAACCATTAACGACGCTAAACCGGAACTTAAGAAAGAACAGAACGTTTCCGGAAAGGATAACAAGGAGTTCAAGTCTGGAAAAGAGTCGGGCGAACCCAAGACTCAAACAGAACAAAAAAATGGACAGGAACAGGGTGACAAAAACGGGGAGCAGAACGGACCCCAACCTTCCCGAAAGCAGCAGGATAAAAGACATCAACGTAACGATAAGACGCAAAACAACAAAGAGAGAGACCAACAAACGCCACACCAGCAGCGTAAACGACACGATAAACAGAACCAGCAGCAGGATAACAAACACAATGATAAAGCCTTCGAATTTGAAGGTATCGTTAGTGCTTCAGGCGTGTTGGAAATCATGCCCGATGGTTATGGGTTTCTGAGATCTTCCGATTACAATTATTTCAACTCCCCCGATGATATTTATGTATCCCAGTCGCAGATCAAACTCTTTGGACTGAAAACAGGAGATACAGTAGAGGGAGCCATCCGTCCGCCCAAAGAGGGTGAAAAATATTTCCCTTTGATAAAGGTGGAATCCATTAACGGACGTTCGCCAGACTATGTGCGTGATCGCGTGCCTTTTGATCATCTGATCCCGGTTTTTCCCGACGAAAAGTTTAATCTTGCCGAAGGCTCTTACAGCAACATCTCAACTCGCATAGTCGATATGTTTGCCCCCATAGGAAAAGGGCAACGTGGATTGATTGTGGCGCAGCCAAAGACCGGTAAAACAGTATTGTTGAAAGATGTGGCCAACGCCATCGCCTCAAACCATCCTGAAGTTTACATGCTCATCCTGCTTATCGATGAACGACCGGAGGAGGTTACCGACATGGCGCGCAGCGTTAATGCCGAAGTGATTTCATCCACCTTTGATGAGCCGGCCGACCGCCACGTGAAAGTGGCCAATATTGTCTTGGAAAAAGCCAAACGAATGGTTGAATGTGGCCACGATGTGGTGATTCTGCTCGATTCTATTACCCGTCTGGCAAGAGCTTATAACACCGTTTCTCCGGCATCCGGAAAAGTGCTTTCGGGTGGTGTCGATGCCAACGCATTGCACAAACCCAAGCGATTCTTTGGTGCCGCACGTAACATCGAAGGGGGTGGTTCGCTGACCATTCTGGCTACGGCTCTGACAGATACCGGTTCCAAAATGGATGATGTTATCTTTGAAGAGTTTAAAGGTACCGGTAACATGGAGCTTCAGCTCGACCGTCGCTTGTCCAACAAGCGGATCTATCCTTCTGTGGATATTAACGCCTCCAGCACTCGCCGTGAAGAGTTGCTCATGGATAAAGATACCTTGAACCGCATCTGGATATTACGTAACTACCTCTCGGATATGAATCCCATTGAAGCGATGGAATTCCTGAAAGACCGTATGCTCAAAACCAAATCCAATGAGGAATTCCTCATTTCAATGAATGACGGATAAAGAGAAGTAAAAACATAGATGTAAGATTAATAGATATAAGATTAATAGATGTAAGATTAATAGATGTAAGATTAATAGATGTAAGAGGGTTAGAATGTTTCAATTTCTAATCTGATAAAGATAAAAGAAAGGTCACCGGTAGATGGTGGCCTTTTTTCGTTTTACTGCGTGGGGTTGAGTAAAGCCGATTCATCAAAAGAGATGTCTTCATTTTTGTCGAAATCGTAAAGGGTCAAACTGCGCAGATAATAAAAGTTATACCAATAATCGGCGATGGCATTTAAATATTGCAGATGAGCATTGTCTTTGGCGCTTTGAGAAGTGGTGAGTTTTAATACATCAGCCTTTCCCGCAAGAAAGCGTTCCATGGTAAGCTGATAACTTTCTGCAGCCAGAGAGTCGGAAAGAACTGTGGTTTCGTATGAAATTAATTTAAGGTATTGACCGAATACACCTCGCATGACAAAAATGAGTTTCAGGGTTATATGTGGAAGTTATAACAATTTCCGTGGAGGATGAATGATTTATGGTAGTAGCTATGTTTGTGCAGACGGTTTTGATATTCAGAAAAGTGGTTAGCGAATGATGAAATGGGGTAAATTGTGTCCCAGTGGACCACACACTAACTTTAGCAGGGGCAAAATAAAGGTTCGGAGAAAATTTTTGTGAGGTTATTAAAAGGTTTAAAGATAGGGTGTTAATTTGTTTTTGTTTTATCTTTACAAATTATAAATAACAACAGGAAGTAAAAAATGTAATCTGCAAATTGCAAAATACAAAAAGCTTTGTTTAAATTTGCCAACAAAAGCTAATGGTTTTGATGCAGGCTTTCATGAAAACACACCGCAACTTGCTGGAGCATCTGAATGTACCGGTTCGTCGGCAGTTGCTTGAATATGTTGATTGGAACCATCGACTGATCGGTATCCAGGGCGCAAGAGGAGTGGGCAAAACCACTTTCTTGCTTGATTATGCAAAAACTTTCTATGGCATCGATAAGTCGTGTTTGTATGTCAATTTAAACAATTTATATTTTGCAGAGACCAGGGTTGTGGATTTTGCCGATGAGTTTAGGAAGACGGGTGGCAAGATATTGATTCTGGATCAAATTTATAAATATCCCAATTGGGCCGAAGAGTTAAGATATTGTTACGATCATTTTGATGATTTGAAAATAGTTTTCAGCGGATCGCCATTAATGCGGCTGGATGAAGGTAATGCCTTTCTGGACGGATGTGCCAAGGTATATAACCTAGAAGGTTTCACCTTCAGAGAATATCTTAACCTCAAAACCGGGCATGATTTTAAGCCTGTAAACCTCTCCGAACTACTCCGACATCATGAAGATATTGCCGCAGAGGTGGTAAATAAGATTAAACCGCTGGCCTATTTTACCGATTATTTACATCATGGCTATTATCCTTTTTTTCTGGAAAAGAGGAATTATCTGGAAAATCTTTTGAAAACCATTAATCTGGTGCTCGAGATCGATATCAGCTATCTTCAACAAATCGAGCTTAAGTATTTGCCTAAACTACGCAAATTACTTTATATTGTTGGTAAATCGGCACCTTTTCAACCCAATATCAGTCGGCTGAGCAATGATGTGGAAACAAGTCGTGCCACCGTTATGAATTATCTTAATTATTTGCGGCAGGGACGATTGATTAACTTGTTGTATGAAGAAAAGCCGGATCCGCTAAAAAAACCTTCGTGTGTGTTCATGCAAAACCCCAATCTGCTGTTTTCGGTGGCTGCCGGTGAGGTGGAAACCGAAGTTTTGCATAAGACCTTTTTCTATAATCAAGTTGGGTATATGGAACATGTGAGCTATAGCGCTACTGCTGATTTTATGGTGAATGATGAA
Source organism: Thermophagus sp. OGC60D27 (assembly GCF_052400625.1). NCBI lineage: Bacteria > Pseudomonadati > Bacteroidota > Bacteroidia > Marinilabiliales > Marinilabiliaceae > Thermophagus > Thermophagus sp. OGC60D27. The sequence goes on along the minus strand of NZ_JBQTGH010000008.1, from coordinate 86,774 downwards.
ATGCCGTTTTATATAGGTGGCCGAAATATAGAGAAGAGAACCGATGTGAATAATGGTTACTTTGCCCGTGATATGGTGGAGATTGGTAAGGGTAACCAGATCCCGTTGTGGCTGTTTGGTTTTTTGTTTTAATTGGCATAAATTAAACTGGTTTATACAGAATATAATGCTGAGATCTATCGGGTTGGGGGTTGTTCCGGAAGGATGGATTGAAAAAAGCCGGCAATTCTCAATTTGAAAATCTTAAATGATATAACAGAATTTTTTAAACAATAAGGAGAACAGACAAATGGTTAAAAACAAGAAGTTCATTACCTGTGACGGGAATTATGCTGCTTCTCATGTTGCCTACATGTTTAGTGAGGTAGCGGCAATTTATCCCATCACCCCGTCCTCTACTATGGCCGAAAATATTGATGAGTGGGCGGCCAACGGACGCAAAAACATTTTCGGTGAGACGGTTAAAGTAGAGGAGATGCAGTCGGAAGGCGGGGCATCGGGTGCCGTTCATGGTGCTCTGCAGTCGGGTGCGTTGACATCCACCTTTACCGCTTCTCAGGGATTGTTATTGATGATCCCTAATATGTACAAAATTGCCGGAGAATTATTGCCGGCCGTTTTCCATGTGAGTGCGAGAAGTCTGGCTGCGCAAGCTCTTTCTATCTTTGGTGACCACAGCGATGTGATGGCGGCTCGTCAGACCGGTTTTGCCATGTTGGCCACCGGAAGCGTTCAGGAAGTTATGGATTTGGGTAGTTTGGCGCACCTCGCTGCGATTAAAAGCCGGGTTCCTTTCCTTCATTTTTTCGACGGCTTCCGTACCTCTCACGAAATTCAAAAAATCGAAGCTATTGACCAGGATGCGTTAGCTGAATTATTGGATCGGGATGCCCTGCAAAGATTCCGTGACAATGCGCTCAATCCTGAACATCCGGTGACACGTGGAACAGCCCAAAACCCGGATATCTATTTCCAGTCGCGTGAAGCTGCCAATCCTTTTTATGATGCTGTGCCCGACATCGTAGCGGACTATATGGATAAGATTTCCGCAATCACCGGCCGAAAATATCGTCCGTTCGACTATTACGGAGCCGAGGATGCGGAGCACCTTATTGTTGCCATGGGATCCGTTACCGATACCATTAAGGAAACGGTGGATTATCTTAGGGCAAAAGGAGAGAAAGTCGGTTTGATTGCCGTACATCTTTACCGTCCTTTCTCCGCTAAATATTTCTTTGAAGCTTTCCCCAAAAGTGTCAAACGTATCGCAGTACTTGACAGAACCAAAGAACCGGGTGCCAACGGTAATCCGCTCTATTTGGATATCCGCGATCTGTTCTACGGAAAAGAAAATGCCCCTGTGGTAGTAGGCGGTCGATATGGTTTGTCATCAAAAGATACTACGCCTGCTCAAATCATTTCTGTTTTTGAGAACCTGAAAATGAATGAGCCTAAAAATGACTTTACCGTTGGTATCGTTGACGATGTGACCTTTAAATCCCTTCCGGTCAAGGAAGAGATTGATCTGGCTCCCAAAGGTACATTTGCCGGTAAATTTTATGGTCTGGGATCTGACGGAACCGTTGGTGCCAATAAAAATTCCATTAAAATTATCGGAGAAAATACCGATAAATACGCGCAAGCATATTTTGCTTATGACTCCAAAAAATCGGGCGGTATCACCATTTCTCACTTGAGGTTTGGTGATTCACCCATTCGATCGCCTTATCTGGTGAATACGCCCGACTTTGTGGCTTGTCATGTGCCCTCTTATTTGGGGAAATACGACATGTTGAAAGGCCTGAAAAAGGGTGGTACCTTCCTTCTGAACAGTATCTGGGATGAAGAGGAGACGAAACATCGTATCCCTGCCGACATGAAGCGTTATATGGCTCAGAATAATATTAACTTCTATACGATTAATGCCACCAGAATTGCCATGGAGATCGGTCTGGGCAACAGGACCAATACCATTATGCAGTCGGCTTTCTTTAAAATTGCCGAAGTAATCCCTTACGATCAGGCAGTGGAGGAAATGAAGAAGTTCATCGTTAAATCCTTCGGAAAAAAAGGAGAAGACGTTGTAAATATGAACTTCAAGGCCGTTGAAATGGGCGGAAAAAATGTTTCAAAAATAGAAGTTCCTGCCGATTGGGCCGATGCAAAGGATGAGGTGGTTACCGAAGGAAAGCCGGTACCTGAATTTATTAGTAATATTGTTTTTCCCATTAATGCACAAAAAGGGGACGATCTTCCTGTCAGTGCTTTCAGAGGACGTGAAGACGGTACTTTTCCTGCCGGTACCACAGCGTATGAAAAACGCGGTATCGCAGTTGAAGTCCCCGAATGGCAAGTAGATAATTGTATCCAGTGTAATCAGTGTGCTTATGTTTGTCCGCATGCCGCCATTCGTCCATTCTTGCTCGATGAAGAGGAAATGGCCAATGCTCCGGAAGGCACGGTTGCTAAGAAAGCCAACGGAAAAGGATTTAACGGTTTGCAATTCCGTATTCAAGTGAGCGTTCTCGACTGTACCGGCTGCGGAAACTGTGTGGATATTTGTCCTTCCAAAGAGAAATCTCTGGTAATGAAACCTCTGGATTCTCAGATGGATCAGGCTGAACGTTGGGAATATATGACAGAGAAAGTATCCATTAAGGATACGCTTATGCCTAAGACGACCAACTTGAAAGCATCACAGTTTGCACAACCATTGTTTGAATTCTCAGGTGCTTGTGCCGGATGTGGTGAAACGCCCTATATCAAACTGATCACCCAATTGTTCGGAGATCGGATGATGATTGCCAATGCCACGGGTTGTTCTTCCATATATGGTGGTTCTGCCCCTGCAACACCTTATTGTACCAATAAGGATGGTCAAGGGCCTGCTTGGGCGAACTCTTTATTTGAAGATAACGCTGAGTATGGATTGGGTATGTCGGTTGGTGTTGAAAAACTGCGCGATCGCATAGAGAGACTGATGAAAGAGAATCTGTCGGAGGTGGATGCCGAAACCAAATCTGCTTTTGAGGCTTGGATCGAAGCCAAAAATGACGGAGAAAAATCTCGCGAGGTTTCCAATGTTGTTTTAAAAGCTTTGGAAAATGAGAAACATGCCGTAGCCAAAGAGATTCTTGCACTGAAAGATTATTTGGTGAAAAAATCTGTATGGATCTTTGGTGGAGACGGTTGGGCTTATGATATCGGTTACGGTGGATTGGACCATGTGATCGCTTCCGGACAGGATGTAAATGTGCTTGTTTTGGATACTGAAGTTTATTCCAATACCGGTGGTCAGGCATCCAAGTCTACCCCTGTAGGAGCGGTTGCCAAATTTGCTGCAGCAGGTAAAAGAATTCGGAAAAAGGATTTGGGACTTATGGCGACCACTTATGGTTACGTATATGTTGCACAGGTATCAATGGGTGCCAATATGAACCAATATTTTAAAGCCATAAAAGAAGCTGAAGCTTATCCCGGACCATCGCTTATTATTGCGTATGCACCCTGTATTAACCATGGTTTGAGAGCCGGTATGGGGGCATCTCAGAGTGAAGGGAAAAAAGCTGTAGAGAGTGGTTACTGGCATTTGTATCGTTACAATCCGATGCTTGAAGCGGAAGGAAAGAACCCCTTCCAGTTGGATTCTAAAGAGCCAGACTGGTCTAAGTTCGAGGACTTCCTGAAAGGAGAGGTACGTTATACCGCCCTTATGAAGACCTTCCCTGAAGAGGCTAAAGAACTCTTTGTTAAAGCTAAGGAAAATGCGCAATGGCGTTATAATACCTATAAGCGATTGTCTGAAATGTCATACGTCACTGAGTAATAGATTTTACTCTTGTCTTTTAGAGGCAGTCTCCCAACGGAGACTGCCTTTTTTTGTTTCACTGAATTGATTTGTATCTCTCTCTTTCGTAATTTGCAAAAGCAAAATTTGCGAGACCTGATGTTAATTGAATTAATTGAAATTTGGTTCGTTGTTATGAGGCATTACGTGGTTTGGTACTAAGTTTATTGAATTCGTTGCGGGAAAGAACCGGAAAAGGACTTCAAGGAGTAAGACGGGGATTATAAGGATGAGGTTTTTGATGAAAAATTTGTTTTAATTCAACAAAAAGGCTTCATATATGTTAATTCATTAACACTTGTCCTGATTTTGATAGGCAAAAATTGTGTTGAGGGTTTAGGCAACAAAGATTAACTTGAATTCTTTGAGATGCTTAACTGTGGTGATTCTGTACATTTGGATTAAAGTGAGGTCCAAGGCAGAGAATAAGTTTTAATAATCATAAAATAGACCCAAATATGGATTTGTCAACACATTACATGGGGATTCGGCTAAAGAATCCCATAATGGTAGGAGCCAGCAATCTGGTTACCGATATGGAGACCGTGAAAAAACTTGAAGCAGCAGGTGCTTCGGCCATAGTTTACAAAACATTGTTTGAAGAACAAATCAACCTGGAGACAGCTGAATTGGAAGATGATCTGCATGAATATGATAATCGTAATGCCGAGATGGTCAATCTTTTTCCCAATGTTAAACATTCCGGTCCCCGAGCTCATTTGATGGCGTTGAAAGAACTGAAAGAGTCGGTGTCGATACCTGTGATCGCCAGTTTGAATTGTATTTTTGATTCCACGTGGGTGGAGTATGCACAGGTTTTGGCGCAAACCGGCGTTGACGGACTGGAGATTAATTTCTATAATACCATTACCGATGCCAATAAAACCCCACAGGAGATCGAGTCTACCCGCATAAGCATATTGAAAAATATTAAAAGGGTTGTGAGCATTCCGGTGTCTGTAAAGCTTAGTCCTTATTATACCAATGCATTGGAGTTTATAAATCGATTGAGCGAAGATGGGGCAGATGCCTTTGTTTTGTTTAACAGGCTTTTTCAACCCGACATTAATATCTGGAAGGAATCGTTTGAAATGCCTTATAATCTTAGTCACAAGGGAGATAATCGATTGTCTGTACGTTACGCCGGTTTGTTACACGGTCACTTGCAGGCAAATATTGCGGCCAATACCGGAATTTTAGATGGGGATGATCTGATAGGCGTTTTGTTGGCTGGTGCCGACGTGGCTCAGGTGGTTAGTACTATTTATCGTAATGGAGCCGATCAAATTACTAAGATGTTGGATGAACTGGCCGAATGGATGAAAGAAAAAGGTTACAACACCATTGATGACTTTAAAGGAAAAATGTCTCATAGTCGCATCAATGAGCCCTATGCCTATAAGAGAGGGCAATATGTTGACTTTTTGATGAAATCAAAGGAATATACGAAGAAATACCCACTGGGTTAAATCCCGGGAAGAAAGTAAATGCCGGATTGTACAAAATACAGTCCGGTTTTTTTAGAAATGATTAGGGATAAATAGGCACTAATAATTTTCTTAATGTTTTAAATATTGAGTTAGAATAAAAAAAACTGTTAATTTTGTCCTGGTGGCAATAAATCCGGTTTAAGTAGTATGACATTTATGTCTTATGTAATTGGTCAGATTAATGAGCTTCCGGACGTTTCAAGAATAGAGAGGGGGTTATTAACTTTCTAAAACTGAAAATCAAAACGAAAATTACGGTTGTTAGATTTGTTGCGGGAAGGATATGTTGGGGAAATCATACAGCGATAGATCTGTGATGGCTGTATGTTAGATGTTAATCAAACCAATGGTTTGGTTAATATTTCCAATATGGGACCATGGTTCCGTAAGAAATGAATTGTTTTTAAGAGAAATTAGTCTGTGAAATAGGGTGTAAATTGTGATTTGTCTGAATGGTTGATGAAAATTTTGTGATCTATTATAGTTATATTATTACATACTTAAAATTGCAAATTAACTAGTTATGGGAAAAAAGCGTGTTTATACATTTGGAAACGGGAAAGCTGAAGGCCGGGCAGATATGAAAGAGCTCCTGGGAGGAAAGGGAGCCAATCTTGCCGAAATGAATTTAATAGGAGTACCGGTTCCTCCCGGATTTACCATTACAACGGAAGTTTGTACCGAATATAACGAACTTGGACACGAGAAAGTGGTTGATCTGCTCAAAGATGAAGTAGAAAAAGCTATTGCCCATATCGAAGGGCTTACCGGAACAAAATTTGGAGATAAGAACAATCCGCTTCTGGTATCGGTTCGTTCGGGAGCTCGTGCTTCCATGCCTGGCATGATGGATACTATTCTGAACCTGGGGTTGAACGATGAAGTGGTGGATGGGTTGGCCAAAAAAACCGGAAACGAACGCTTTGCATGGGATTCTTATCGTCGATTTATTCAGATGTATGGAGATGTAGTCCTTGGATTGAAGCCTCAATCCAAAGAAGATGCAGACCCGTTTGAAGAAATTATTGATAAGCTGAAAGAAGATAAAGGTATAGAACTGGATACCGACTTCAGTGTGGAAGATCTTAAAGGTCTGGTTGCACAATTTAAAGAGGCGGTTAAAAAACAAACCGGTAAAGACTTTCCTACTTCTTCCTACGAGCAATTGTGGGGTGCAGTATCGGCAGTATTTAACAGTTGGAGTAATGCCAGAGCTGTTTATTATCGCCGATTAAATGGGATCCCTGATGAGTGGGGGACGGCTGTAAATGTTCAGGCAATGGTATTTGGTAATATGGGTAATACCTCGGCAACAGGGGTTGCGTTTACCCGTGATGCTGCCACCGGAGAAAATATTTTCAATGGTGAATATCTGATCAATGCGCAGGGTGAAGATGTGGTGGCCGGAATACGTACTCCTCAGCAAATTACGCTGGAAGGGAGCCGTCGATGGGCAAAACTTCAAAGCATATCTGAAGAGGAGAGAACAAAGAAATATCCTTCTCTGGAAGAAACAATGCCGGCCCTTTACAAAGAGCTCTTTGATGTTCAGGAAAAACTTGAGAAACACTATAAAGATATGCAGGATCTTGAGTTTACCATTCAGGAAGGTAAACTGTGGTTGCTACAGACTAGAAATGGAAAACGTACCGGGGCTGCCATGGTGAAAATTGCCATGGATATGTATCGTGATAAGCTCATTGACGAAAAGACCGCCTTACTTCGTCTTGAAGCCTCTAAGCTGGACGAATTGTTGCACCCTGTATTTGATTCGTTGGCGGTCCGTTCAGCCAAAGTGTTAACAACAGGTCTTCCTGCATCTCCGGGAGCTGCTACCGGTCAAGTTGTGTTCTTTGCCGATGAAGCAGATAAATTTGAACAAACGATTCTGGTTCGGACCGAAACCTCTCCTGAGGACCTTGAAGGGATGCATGTGGCTCGAGGAATCCTTACCGCCCGAGGAGGTATGACTTCGCATGCTGCAGTGGTAGCCCGGGGAATGGGTAAATGTTGCGTTTCCGGTGCCGGCGGAATAAAGCTGGATTATCATGCCCGAACGATGACGATTGGTGGTCGGGTATTTCAGGAAGGCGATTGGATTTCATTGAATGGCTCTACCGGTGAAGTGTATGAAGGCAAAGTAGAAACCCGTAAGCCCGATATGAGTGGCGATTTTGGTTTGGTGATGGAGCTGGCCGATAAATTTGCCCGTATGAGTGTTCGTACCAATGCCGATACTCCTAAAGATGCGCGGATTGCTCGTGATTTTGGTGCTAAAGGCATCGGATTATGTCGAACCGAACATATGTTTTTTGAGGGAGAACGGATTAAAGCGGTGCGTGAGATGATTCTGGCCTCCACCACCGAGGGGCGCAAAAAGGCTTTGACCAAATTGTTGCCTTATCAGCGTGAAGATTTTGAAGGTATTTTTGAGGCGATGGAAGGGTATGGCGTGACAGTTCGACTCCTTGACCCGCCATTGCACGAGTTTGTGCCTCACCAGCAGGCTACCCAAAAAGCGCTGGCAGAAGAAATGGGAGTTCCCATCGAACAAATCAGGAATACCGTTGCGGATCTTGAGGAGTTTAACCCTATGTTGGGCCATCGTGGTTGTCGACTGGGTATCACCTATCCGGAAATTACGGAGATGCAAACCCGGGCTATTATTGAAGCTGCACTTAATCTTAAGAAAAAAGGAATTGATGCACGTCCCGAAATAATGGTTCCTCTGGTGGGTACTATGAAAGAATTTAAACTTCAGGCCGAAGTAATTCATAAAACGGCCAATAAAGTTTTTGAAGAGAGGGGTGACAAGATTGACTATCTTGTAGGAACTATGATCGAAATACCTAGAGCTGCTCTTGTCGCTGATGATATTGCCAGGGAAGCCGACTTTTTCTCTTTTGGAACCAATGACCTTACACAGATGACCTTTGGTTATTCACGTGACGATGCAGGTAAATTTTTGCCTGTTTATCTGGATCAGGGAATCTTAAAAGAAGATCCTTTCCAGGTGCTGGATCAGAAAGGTGTCGGTCAACTTGTTGAGCTTGGAACCAAACGCGGCAGAGGTGTAAAACCGGAACTGAAAGTGGGAATATGCGGCGAACATGGGGGTGAACCTTCTTCGGTAGAGTTCTGCCACCGAACCGGACTGGATTATGTGAGCTGCTCACCCTATCGGGTACCTATTGCCAGATTGGCAGCGGCCCAGGCGTCGGTGCGTTAGGAGTCTCGGGTAAATGCCTTAATCATAAAAAAATATGATTGGTCAGGCAAGTGAAGATATTTTAATTCAAAAGCGGGGCTCTAGAGGTCCCGCTTTTTTTATTAATTTTGCGGTTTAATTTTATTGTTGTGGGAAGAATTCTTGCATTCGATTATGGGAAAAAGAAAACGGGAGTTGCGGTAACCGACCCTTTAAAGATCATTGCCAACGGGCTGGATACGATCCCTACGGCAAAGATTTATGAATTCATAAAGAATTATCTTGCCACAGAAGAGGTCGAAGCTTTTGTGGTTGGTTATGCCATCCAGGATTCAGGCGAGGATTCAGAGTCTATGAAATATATCAGGCCGTTTGTGAGGTCTTTGAAAAACAAATATCCGCACATCCCTGTTTACATGGTTGATGAACGATACACCAGCCAAATGGCCTTCCAGACCATGATCGACGCCGGCATTTCCAAAAAGAAAAGGCAAGACAAATTTCTGGTAGATAAAATAAGTGCTACTATCATCCTGCAAACCTATCTGGAAGAAAATACCCCGTAGCGTTTGTTTGAAGAGTGTATGCTTTTAAAATCAATATACAACCTCATCAACAGAGTGACTAATTTTAAAAGTCTAATAATCCGATAATCTAATATTAAAAAAATGATATATCCTATAGTTGTCTACGGACATCCTGTTTTGAGAAAAGAGGCTGCAGATTTTTTGCCTGAAGAAAAAGGTGAGCTTAAACAGCTGGTCGAAGATATGTATGAGACCATGTATAAAGCAGAAGGGATTGGCCTTGCCGGACCGCAAATTGGCTTGTCAAAAAGAATTTTTGTAATTGATGCCACCCCCATGGCGGAAGATCTTCCTGAATTGGCTGAATTTAAAAAGGTGTTTATTAACGCGCGGATCATTGAACGGGACGGTGAACCGGTCATTGATCATGAAGGATGTTTGAGCCTCCCTGGAATAAGTGAAGAAGTATCAAGGCCCTCCAGAATAAAAATCCGATATGTGGATATCGATTTTAACGAACATGAAGAAATATTTAATGGGTGGGCTGCACGTGTTGTCCAGCATGAATATGATCATATTCAGGGTATTCTGTTTGTGGACCATCTGGCACCATTAAAAAAACGATTGCTCAAAAGAAAACTTAATGCCATCAGTAAAGGAAAACTTAATGTGAATTATAGAATTAAGGTGGCCAAATAGAAATTTCAGAGAAAATGCTTTTTTGCCCAACCCTGACCCTCTACTTTCAGTTGAGTAAATCGTCGTCCTGAAATATAGTGATGGATTCCATGAAACAGAAGGTTCGAGGAATGCTCCAAAATATTTACTGTCCAGTTTAATTGCATTCCTTTTCCTTCTTTACAAATTTTACTCCTTTTTATTGATAAAAGTCTGTATTGCTTGTCTGGTATCTTTGGTTCCAAAGTTTTGGAACAGGAAAAGATGGCATTGCCGGTACAGATTGATACATTCTTCAATATTCTTATGCTCCAATGAAACGAGCATGGCGATTTGGACCACAAAAGAACATGTATAAATTTTGGTAAGCCATGCGAGTTCCATTATACCAATGAAATAGATAAATTTTATACTAATGAAATTGGATCGCCAAAGATAGCCCGTTTGGAAGGTCTTTTATGGTGATGAGAGGGGGTTGGAAAGTTTGTTTATCCTAAAATAAAAATCTTTCACCCCGTCAAGTTACTACTTTGTCAAATGAATAATCTTTTTCTTTAATTGGTTACCTAGTGGTATTGTGTTAATATAACTGATTGCTTGATAGAGCCTAATAAGAGGCATACAGGAACTTTTTATCCCGGTTTTAGGGATTCTCCGTATCTACTACTGATAAAAAACAAATTGACATTGTGGCTAAACCTTCTCTATTTTTGTTAAAAACAAAGATTAAATAGTATGCGAAAAATATTAATATTCAGCCTAATTATTGCGATTTCATCGGGATGTATGACCCGCCGAAAAATGGTTTATGTTCAGGATAAAGGAAATAAAAAAGATTTGGGAGTAGAATTCCTGAATGAGCAGAAACGAGCGCTTATTCAGACGTTTGATGAGTTATATATCAATGTCAGCAGTTTCAATGAAGATAATCCGGACATGCTTTCTGCCGGGGAAGTCCGAATGGGCGGAGGTAACAGTACCGATTATTCCCTCATATCCTATCAGGTGGATGAAGAGGGAAACATAGATTTACCTCTATTGGGTAAAACCTCTGTTGCCGGAAAGACGGTGGATCAGGTGGCCATGGAAATACAGGAGGAACTTAAGAGTTATTTTTATTCACCATCGGTGAAAGTATCTTTCGTAAATAAGAATGTTACAGTGATAGGGATGGTTGAAAATCCGGGCCGATACTTTTACTCCGGTGAAAATATAAACATTTTTCAGGCCCTTGGTTTGGCAGGTGATATTCAAGAGTATGGTGATCGTAAAAAGGTGGTGGTTATCCGCGAAAGCAATGGCCGCATTAGAAAAAACACCATCAATTTAACGGATAAGAATCTTTTTATCTCTGATTTCTATTACCTAAAATCGGGAGATGTGGTGTATGTGGAACCATTGAACAGAAGAATCTGGGGTATTGACCGAGTTCCGTTCTCTTTAATTCTTTCAGCGGCTACAACTTCATTGTTAATCATCGATTATATTAAGGAGGACTAATTTATGATTCAGAAAAATCAAGTTTCTGATGACGTGCGAAATGTGTTTCGCCGTCTAGCTAAATATTGGAAACTATATCCAGTTTTTCTGGTTGTTTTTATTGGATTGTCCTACTTTTATTTAAAGACGAAACCTTATATCCATGAAATGAGTGCCAAACTGGTGGTACATGTTCGTGAGAGAGGGGTTCAGGATCCCAGTTCATTTATTCCTGGGTCGGAATTATTTGCCGGGCGAAACAATTTTGAAAACAGCTTACTCACGATTCAGGCATCACCAATTATACGCGAAGCTATATCCAAGTTTAACACTCGGATAGAATATTATAAGTCAACGGCATTCTTTAAGGATGAAGAACTGTATAATTCCACTCCGTTTAAAGTGGTGATTGACGGCTCTTTCCCTCAACTAACAGGGGTTTATTATAATTTGGAAGTATTGTCCAAGGAGCGCTACCGGCTATTTATTCAGAAAGGTTCCGGAGGTGTTTATGATTTTATAAATCAATTATTTACCAGTAAAGTTGAAGGGTTGGAGTATTCGGTCTATGGTGAATTTGGGAAACCTATTGAGAGTGAGTATTTTAAGTTTACTATTTTTTGGGAAGGAGAAACGATAAATGAGGATGAGAATAGTTATAAGTTTCGGATATTAACGGATGATCAGCTTGTGGCATCCTACAAAAGTCGGCTGATATTGGAACCTGCCAACTTAAACGGAACCGTCATTAATGTAAGTATTAGAACCGGTAATCCTTCCAAAGGAATGGATTTTCTTCAGGCTTTTCTGGAAACAGTCATTGAGAATAACCTGGAACGTAAAAACCATATTGCCAATTCAACCATTGATTATATTGACCAATTGTTGGAGTCGGTGTCTGATTCTCTAAAGAGGGCCGAGCGAACGCTCCAGCAATATCAGTCGGTGCGCGATGTTTTGGATGTGAGTCAAAGTGCCGAAAGGCTATATAGTGAACTTTCCAAAGTGAGAGATCAAAAACAAGAGTTTGAATCGCAGGTTGATTATCTTCAATATCTTTCCGACCAGATCTCCAGAGATGACGATTATACCGAATATTCTATGTCGGCCGTGATGGCCTTGAACAATAATTCATTGAGTATTCTTATGGAAGAGTACATTGGTTTGGTAGGTCAGCGAACCCGATTAATCGAAAACCAACAAACCAAAAGTCCACTATTGAGTCAAGTTGAAGGACGCATCAGTAACCTGAGAAAAACCATTCGGGAGAATGTGCGGTATGCATTAAATATTGCAGAGCAAGATCTGAGAAAAACGGAGACCCGGCTGGCGGGAATTGAAGAGCAAATTCGAAAATTGCCCGAAACACAAAGAAATCTGCAAATTTTTCATCGCGATTTTCGCCTCAACGACGAGACTTATACCTATTTGATGCAGAAGAAAGCGGAAGCGCAGATTGCAAGAGCTTCTAACCTTCCCGATTATGAGGTGTTTGATCCGCCGTCTTATTCCGGATTGGTTAGTCCTAAATCAAAAAAAATAACCGGGTTTGCTGTTTTTCTGGCCTTGTTATTTTCTACCATGATCGCTTTAGTTTATGATAATATATATGGTAAGGTAAAAGATGAGAAGGATTTCTTAGATCTTGATGAGGTTTCTTTTCTTGGTGAAATATTGCACACCAGATCCTTGAAAAAATTATTGGGAGATAATCAGTTTTCTTCACAGGCAGAGTCTATTCGTACTCTTAGAAGTAATCTTTTAGCCTTTTGTAAGGACGGGAATATTCAATCCAGCCGATCAGAACTGATATTGATTTCTTCTTCGGTTCAGGGTGAAGGCAAAACGTTTACTTCCTATTTTTTGGCTCGTTCTCTATCCAAGTTGAAAAAGCCGACACTACTTATTGAATTGGATTTAAGACGTCCCCGTTTGGTGTCGGCTTATGCCCCTGAGTTGAGAAAAAAATCAGGACTGGTTAATTATGTAAATGGGGAAGTCGATTTGAAGAGCATTATTTATCCTACTTCAGAGGAGGATTTTTATATAATCCCATCGGGAAATATGCCCTCCAATCCAAGTGAGATACTTGAATCTGAAAAATTCAGGGAAATGTTGTCCGAAGTTAAAAAGCATTTTGATTATGTGGTATTGGATTCAGCCCCGCTTATCGTAGCAGATACAAGGGCAACAATTCCTTTGGCCGATGCTGTTTTGATGGTAACCCGGGCCGGTTATACCCCTCTGACTGTATTGAAAAAGACCATACACAATATGAAAGAGTTTAAAGCCAAAAAGGTAGGCTTAATTCTTAATGATGTATCTCTGGGGTTGAACCGGCGATATTATAACTATAAGTATGGTTACAGAAAATAATAAACGTGTATATTCTTTTAATTTTTGGGGCCATTGGTATTTTATTGCATTGGTACTTTCCCCGTTAATCTGTTTTGTGGATTACTATACCGCTAAACAAGGTTTTGGGCGGATATACGGTAGTTCCATTGTTGTGCTAGCGCTGATGTTGTTGTTGGGACGGGGTACACAAAATGTGATTTTTCGGAATTACCTGCCGGTAGGTATTTTATTGGCGCTCTATTTTATGACATGGGATCTTGTTTTATGGAAGGATACCATAGCCAGAAAAGGAATCTTTTATGAGTTTTTTCTCAATCGTACGCTTCAAACAGTCGCGGTATTGTTTGTTGTCGATAATTTAAGGTTCTCAGAGAAATTGATAGAGACTTTGGTCCGGTTGATGAAGGGATTAATTGTGTTGGGGGCCCTTGTTTCCTTATTGCAGGTGATTTATGATCCCTTTTTTTTCACACCAGCCAAATTCAAAGAATCCATGTTGCATTATGATTGGGGGACCAATGTGCTTCAGGTGAGAAGATTATCTATTTTTGGCTTTACGGATGTTAACGATGTGGGTTTGTCTTTTTTGCCAATAGTAGCCTTGGTTGTCGGGTATGAAATCAAAGAAAAGAACAGGATTCCCGTACTAATTCTGATTTTATCATTTTTTATTGCAGTGGTGAATAATTCACGATACATACAGCTTGGTTTTTTTATTGCAGCAGCCCCTGCCTTGTTTTATCAAAAAAGAATTATCAGAAATTCAATAGTCGCCATCATTGGGTTTGCAGTATTGGCATTAATGATGGGGCTTGTGCTTCAGTTGGTGGGATATGATGTTTCCCAATATATTGATGAACGATTGCTTGATGAAGCAGGAGGTAATACTCGGTTGCTGGCATTTGAAATTTTCGGCCTGTTTTTTCCCGACAACCCTTTTTTCGGGACCGGACAGCACCTGACTGAAGATGTCCTTGTTGCTATTGCCAATCGATCCTCACAAATCCACGTGGGATATTTGTCACTCCTGTTTTCATATGGAATCGTTGGGACCTCTATTGCCGTTCTTTTTTGGGGATTAATAACAGCAAGGTTGTGGGCAGTAGCTAAGAAGTCCGGTTTTTATGGAAGTTTTTTCGGATTTATGGTGTTTTGGTGGGCAAACGTAACGATGGTCTATTATTGGATCTTTACGTTTGGACTCATATTGTGTTATTTGTTTGCATCTTATTATGGCTCAAAAGAAGAATCTGTTTAATATTGTTAAAAAGCGGTTTTTAAAATCGGAAACCAAAAGAGGAGAAGGTCTGAAGAAAAATATTCTCGGCCTGCTAGCTTTACGTGGGGTGGATGTGGGTATCAGTTATCTTCGTTTTCCGTTAACATTAAGGTTTTTGGGCACAGAACTGCATGGCGTTTGGTTGACTGTTGGGGGAATCATCAATTGGTTTGGCTTTTTTAATATCGGATTGGGAACCGGTCTTAGGAATAAACTGGCTGAGGCTTTCGCCCAAAAAGATACAAAATTGGCCCGGTCTTATGTTAGTTCCACTTATGCCATTATTAGCATGATAAGTTTTCTAATGCTGATATTGTTGATTATAGGTGCATTAACGCTTAACTGGCCTAAGATTGTTGCTATTTCAGACAGCTACGAAGGGATGCTTGTTTCTACGCTGTTAATCGTGTTTTCCTTCTTTGCCATACGTTTTGTGCTGAAGTTGATAGGGATAATATTGGTTGCAGATCAGCGCCCTGCACTAAGTCAGATGTTGCAGTCCATTTCCAGTGTGTTGTTTTTTATTGGCATTTGGATAGCGTTAAAATACCGGATTATGTTTGGAAGTCTGGTGGTGGTTGGCGTCTTGTCTAGTGGTTCGGTATTGATGGTTCAGGCGATTGCTTCCATTATTTTGTTTTCGGGTCGATACAAAAAAATACGGCCATCCATCAGGTACGTGGATTGGCATAAATTCCGAAGCCTTGCCTCTGTGGGCATTCAGTTTTTTATTGTCCAGATTTCAGTAATTGTGATGTTTTCGACAGATAATATTATTATTTCTCAAATAACCGGACCTTCTGATGTTGTGCCATACAATGTGGCCCGAAAATTTTTCGGGATAACCGAGATGTTGTTTATGATTGTATTAGAACCGTTTTGGTCGGCATTTACCCAGGCATTTGTGAAAAAAGAGTTTCGTTGGATTCGAAAGTCTATTAATCAGTTGCTGGTGTTGTGGGGGATTTCAGTGTTGGGAAGTTTAATCATGCTTGCCTTATCGGGATGGGTGTACCGAATTTGGATCGGTGAATTAGTGAAGGTGCCATTTCATCTATCAGTGCTGATGATGTTATTTTTTACCATAAAAACGTGGAATAATATTTTTGTTTATCTCATTAATGGAGTTGGAAAGATCAGATTGCAGCTTTACATGTCCATCATAATAGCCTTAATTAATATTCCTGTTTCTGTCTTTTTTGCAAAGCATATGGGAATGGGATCTGGAGGCGTCATTCTTGGAACAATTCTTTGTCTTGCTTTTGGTGCTGTTTTACACCCCATTCAATATAAAAAGATCATAAACGGGACCGCCCGGGGAATCTGGAATCAATGAGTTGAGTTTGTTGTAAATACAATGAATTTCAGGAGAATAAAAGGATAGTGTAGTACTGTCGTTTAAAATCAGTAAGTTTAATATCTAACCATATCACAATGCATGTTGTTTTTTTAAATACCAATCAAACCAAAGGTGGGGCGGCAGTTGCAGCACATCGATATTTTAATGCCTTTCGTAAGGTTGGTGGGAACACCACATTTGCGTCTTTGAATGTGGAAAAGCCGGGTGAAGGCATCGTCAGTATGAAACCTTCGTGGCCGGTACGTAAACTAGTGAAATATTTATTTAAACTGGAGCGAAAAAAAATTTCTAAAAGAAAAATACCGGGCGAAGGTTATTGGTCGGTTTCTTTGCTCCCTCGTTTTCAATTTCGGAGAATTAAAAAGTTGAAACCCGATATATTGTGTTTAAACTGGATTAATGACGAATTTTTGTCGGTAAAAGAAATTGGTAAGTTCAAAGTCCCTATTGTTTGGGCTTTTCATGATGTTTGGGCGCTTACAGGCGGATGTCACTATCCGGGCGATTGTGAGGGATTTCAGTCGGGGTGTGGGCACTGTCCTAAATTGAAATATCCGCATCAACATGATTGGAGTCGCTATTTATGGCGAAAAAAATATGAAAATTGGAAGGACTTGGATATCACAATTGTTTGTCCCAGTAACTGGATGGCCGATATGGTTAGAAAAAGCGGGATGTTTGGAAAAAGGCCTCTTGAGGTGGTTCCTTATGGCATTGAACTGGAAACATTCAAGCCGATGCCATCAGAGGTACTTCGCAAATCGTTGGGAATAAAGCCTCATCAAAAGGCATTGTTGTTTGGTGCGGTGAATTCTCTGCATGACACCCGTAAAGGAGCTCATTTGCTGATAGAAGCGCTCTCCAAACTTGAGGGAAGGATACCAGCTGAAGATTTGGTTTTTCTGGTTTTTGGAGCTAAAGAATCACCCGTGCTTGAAAAGATTCCATTTAGGGTTATAAATCTTGGTTTTATTCGGGAGAAAGAAGAGCTGGCAAAATATTATGCTGCCAGTACGGCTTTTGTTTTGCCTTCATTAGAGGATAATCTTCCCAATACGGTATTGGAATCCCTGGCCTGTGGAACACCTGTAGTTGCGTTCGATATTGGTGGAATTTCTGATATGATTGATCATGAAAAGAACGGACTGCTGGTGGAAGATACTGATACCAGATTATTGGCTGATGCATTGGAGCGAATGGTGACTATGCCGGTTGATACCTACAAGTCCATGCAAGTAGCGGCAAGAACGAAAATGGAAGAACAGTTTTCACCCGAAATTGTCGGAAATAAATTAAAACAAATATTTGGATCTATTACCCAGCGAAATTATGAATAAAATAAATCTACCTAAGGTTACAATAGTAACCCCTTCATATAACCAGGCAGAATTTCTGGAGGAGACCATACTTTCAGTACTGAATCAAACCTATCCCAATATAGAGTATATTGTGGTGGATGGAGGCTCAACCGATGGCAGTGTGGATATTATCAAGAAGTATGAAGATCGTTTGGCTTGGTGGGTCAGTGAACCCGATAACGGGCAGAGTGATGCTATAAATAAAGGGTTTGCTCATGCCACCGGGGAAATATACAACTGGCTTAATTCTGACGATATTTTGTATGCAGAAACGGTTAGTATTGCGGTTCATTTTATGCAAAAATATCCAAACTACGAATTGGTCTATGGCGACAGGGTCGTTATAGATAATAAAGGAAGAATAGTGGATGTTTTTGAGCCGGTGGCGGTGTCAAGAAGAATGGCCAGGTTTGCCCTACGAATACCGCAGGAAACGACCTTTTTTACATCTCGTATTTGGCATAAGGTAGGAGGATTGAATGAGTCATTGCATTTTGTAATGGATTCGGATCTTTGGTACCGCTTTCTTGATGAAACACGTTTTTTCCACATCCCCGTATTTATGGGGGCTTATCGTAATCATGAAGAGTCTAAATCGGTGTATGGCTTAGGCAAGGAAAAGTCAGATAAAGCCATGGAAGAGATCTACTATTTGAGGAAAAATTATAGTAGTCTCTTATCCCGAATATCTCTGCTGAGAAAAATGGTTCGTTATTTTAACCTAGTTCGCCAAGCCTATGAAAAGAACAGACGAACTCGACGGCTGATTAAGGAAGAGGTTAAAAATGAGATTTATAAGTGATGAATTGTCTCCAGACTTGTTATTAGTTGAATTTTAAAAAATGCCGGACATGAGCACCAAAACTAAAATGGTAGATTTTACCTATAAGGCGATGAGAACTGCTGCCGCCAAACTGTATTATCTGAGGTATGATCTACAGTATATGGATCAATATTCGGAAAAGAAACACTACATTCCTAAAGAATTTCGAATAAATAATGACCTGTTTCGGCAGTATCGCAAAAAATGGTTGCCCTGGAGTGATTCCTTTTTGATTTCTAAAAAAGAACTGGAGATTTATTGCTTTTATGGCAAGAATAGGAGTATCGATTTTATGCCCAGTAGTGTTTATTTTACTACCATAGATCCCATACTGAACGATAAGCAGATGTCGTGGGGTTATTCTGAAAAAGGAAATTACGCCAAACTGTTCGGCATTGACAATGAACCGTTATCTATTCTTCGATACATCAATGGTCTTTATCTCGATTTTGGGGGCAATATTATCAATGATCCGGAGAAATTTTTAGATAACAAATTAAAATCTTATAGTAAGATTTTAATAAAACCAGCGGTGGATTCATGGGGCGGGAGAAATATTATTGTGTTTGAACGTGACAAATCGGGTCAATGGAAATGTTTGAATCAGAAGATTGAACTGGATTTAAAGTATCTGGTAAAATTTTATCAAAATAGTTTCGTTATTCAGGAATTTTTGGAGCAGCATCCTTACTATGAGAGGTTTAATCCTTCGTCTTTTAATACCATCCGGATTTATTCCTATCGTTCACCCGTCGACGAGACGGTACATATTCTTCATTCTATTTTAAAAGCCGGACAAGCGGGTAGTGTGGTTGATAACCTTAAGGCCGGAGGTGTGGCTTTTTACATAAAACCGGATGGGACCGTTCTTCCCGGAAAAACAATGGAGTTGGTTGCATCTAACACGCTCCCTAATGAGCCTGAAACACAGATAGAGGACTTAGATAAGGCTCCTGGTTTTGAGGAAATGCATGATTTGGTAAAAAAAATCACGTTGCAACTGCCTTATCACCGGTTGGCAGCCTTCGATATTAATATAGATATTTCGGGACGTCCTAGATTGGTTGAGCTTAATTTATCAGAAGCGGGAAATGGAGTTCAAATATTTGGATATCCATTTTTAGGGGAATTTACCGATGAAGTGATAGAATATTGTAAGTCGAAAAAGAAAATTGATTTTTTGAGAATTTAATTAAATAGAACTGAATATAATGGCATCTGATATTAAATATTTGTTAGCAAAAAAATATAAGAGAATTTTGGGGCTGGGGTATGGAGGTGCGAAAAAGTTTTTGAGGGCCTTTTCCGGGTATTATACTTTTTTTAATTCTTATCTGGAGGGCTTGAGATTGTATACAGTGATGAAAACGGGTCCAAATGTTATAGATAAACAGGACCTCAAAATGTATAAGGAAAAATGGAAGGCTTTGTCATCCAGGGTTCCTGCTCTCTTTATGAATGTGTATCCTGCCTTTTCGCAGGTCAAGAGTTCTGATTATGTTCCTGATAGTTTATTCTTTACCCATATAGAGCCTATGCTCAATAATGTTGAATACTCTCGCAGTTTTGCCGATAAGAATTTGTATCACTTATTGATAGATCGGGAAGTATTGCCGGATGTTTTTTTGCGTAAAATCCACGGAAGGTATTATGATTCAGCATACTGTGAGGTGGTAGATGTGGATGATTGGTTGAAACAACTGGCTGCCGAACATCAACGAGTTGTATTTAAATATGCGATTGCATCGCAAGGGGGAAAAAATATTTCTATTCTTAAAAGCAACGGGCAAGGTTTGTTTTGTGATGAAGAACCTGTTAATCGGAAATGGCTGGATGAAAGAATGGGAGATAACTTTTTGTTTCAACAATTTGTTGTACAGCATCCATTTTATGCCGGATTTAATAAATCATCGTTGAATACGGTGAGAGTTTACACCTATCGGTCGGTAAAAGATGAATCGGTTCATGTTCTTCATAGTATTTTGAGAGTGGGGAAGGAAGGAGCCTGGCTGGATAATATCAGTATGGGGGGAAAAGCGTGCGGAGTTACTTCAGACGGAAAACTTAATGGGGTGGTTTGCGATATTGACGGAAATGTCTATGACAGCATCGGTGTTGGGGAGGCAAAACAGGGCACCATTTTGTATCACTATGACCAAATTGTAGAAATTGCAAAAAAAATAGCCGAAAAACAGTTTTATACCCGATTGATAGGTTTTGATTTTTGTGTTGATTTTGAGGCTCAGGTACGATTAATCGAACTGAATAATTTCGATGTGGGAGTTGATATTTTGCAGCAATGCAACGGACCTTTATTTGGTCCGTTTACCGATGAAATTATCCAATATTGTCGGATGAAAAGAAAATCATTCAGGCATATAATTCGTTAAAAGAATGGAACAATACTCAAAAATAATGTCCTTCCTTGAATTGGGATACTTTCTGGATTATCCGAAACAAATCGTTCGACTTCCGAAAAATATTACCCAATGGAGGCAGCATGATTTAACTCAAGAAGAACTTTTTAAAACAGTTCGGCAAAGGTTACTGAAATCATTTGCCGCAGCCTTTTCTCCAGGGCAAACCTGTGTTGTCCCCTTAAGTGGCGGACTTGACAGTCGAGCCGTACTGGGGGGATTGCTTCAGTTTACCGATGCCTCAAACATTGTTACATATACTTATGGAATACCCGGTTCGTTTGATTATGAAATTGCAGCGCGGGTGGCCAGATCGGTAGGTGTCAATAATATTCAAATTCCTCTGGAAAAGTATGATTATTCGCTGGATGAATTATTGGATGTTTCCAGAAGCATGGATCATCAAACGCTATTGTTTTACCATGCACCTTACAGAATTATAAAGCGTGATTTTTCAAGCAGTGTCCATTGGTCGGGATTTCTTGGAGAAGCTATAACAGGCGATCATATTCGTGGAATTTTGGCGCGGTCGATGAATGAGGCTGAATTGAAATTTCTGGATGGTAACGCTTTTGTAAAGGGGGCTGATCAACGATTACTTGAAGGTGGACGAGCCTATTCCTACGAGAAATTAGTGAGACCCTTGCCGGAACAGGGATTTCTTACTTATGAAGAAGGCTTAGACCTATTAAATCGTCAGAATAAGTATATTGCACCACATGTCATGTTGAACGGGTTTGATCATAGAGCACCATTCAATGAACCTGAATTAATAGGATTTTTTTTGGGACTTAAAGAGGAGCAAAAGCGGGATCAGACATTTTTTAAAGAGTTCCTGCAATGGTGGAAGCCAAATCTTTTTGCGCTACCGGTTAAAAATAATTTAGGATTGCCTCTTGGAGCATCCGGATGGAGAATCCAGTTTAGAAAAAAAATGTTTGGGGTTAAAAAAAGATTGGGGCGGTGGAAAGATCCAAATATCAATTATTTCAATTTTTCAGAAAGACTCGTTGTGGATGATAAGTTCAAAAATCTGATAAAGTCGCAGTTGAGCGATCTGCAGCAACGCAAAATTCTACCCGAAACCATAAATCCCGATATTTTGTGGCAAGAAACTCAAAACAACATCCAAAATCACGGAAACCTAATCCTGGGACTTGTTTCTCTTGAAATTCATTTAAAAGCAGGGAAAAAGTTATGAAGAATCAAAGAATGTTATATGTGGCAGAAGTGCAGCTTCCGGGCCGAAAAGCCAGTAGTATCCATGTGATGCGTATGTGCAGAGCATTTGCCCTACAGGGAATAAAGGTTAAACTTTTGGCCTTTAGTTCAAAGCAATTTACCAACAAACAGGAATTGTTCCGCTATTATGATGTGGAAGATTGTTTTGAAGTTAAACTATTAAAAAGCCCAGGAACCGGTCGTTTATCTGCTTTCTACTTGGCATTCAGAGCTGTGATGGAAGTTTTGTTTTATCGTCCGGATATAGCTTATACCAGATCGCCCGTATCATCTTTCTTTTTTTCCTTCCTGAGGTGTCGATTTGTGTATGAGGCACACGTCCTCTTACATCATACCGGACATAAATGGCTGGCCTCTTTTTTTCGCCGTTTTTCTAAAGCCCATCGATTTTTGGGGATGGTGGCCATTTCCTCTGCTTTGAAAAATTTATACGTGGAAAGGGGGACTCCTCCTGGAAATATTTTCGTGGCTCATGATGGTGCCGATGCAAAACCATTAGATGTCAAAGGTGAATTGAAGGGGAGTTTGCCCTTTAATGCAGGATATTTTGGAAATGTTTACAAAGGCAGAGGGGTTGATATTATTATCGGAATGGCACATAGAATGCCCGGAGTAGGGTTTCATATAATCGGGGGATTATCAGATGATATAGATCCCAGGTATGAAATTCCTGACAACCTCTTTTTTTATGGATTTCTCCCACCTTCTGAGGTTCATTTGTATCGCAATGCCTGTGATGTGTTACTGGCTCCTTATCAACCGGAAGTTTTTGTCTCCGAAAAAAAAGCTTATTCTACCAGTTCATATATGTCACCCTTAAAGATATTTGAATATATGTCGGCATGTAAACCTATTATTGTTAGTGATATGCCGGTGTTGAGAGAGGTGTTGACGGAAGATTGTGCCATGCTGGTGCCCCCTTCCGACGAAAGCAGATGGGTGGGGGCCTTGGATCTTTTAACGAATAATGAGGTAAAACGAAAGGCTATAGCAATGAAAGCTTATGACCACTTCTGCGATCGCCATACCTGGAACAAAAGAGCGGAAGCCATTAATAAATGGATACTTGAACGTGAAAAAAACTACTCATGAGAATTTTAATGATCATAGAAAGTTTGCGGGACGGAGGGAAACAGCGACGACTTGTGGAACTTTTACGTGTTCTTTCAAAGCAGGGTGAATATCAGGTATTGGTTCTTTTGTTGAAAAACGAGGTGCATTATGAAGAGATATATGGTTTTCCCAATGTTGAACTGGTTTATTTAAAAAGGCAATTTAGGGCAGATCCCCGTGTTGCCTGGTCTTTTTTCAGGAGAGCAGGGCAGTTTAATCCAGACCTGGTTCATTCGTGGGGGGGGTTGCCAGCAATTGTCGGATTGCCTTATATCTTGTTGTACAAAAAGCCATTTGTTAATGGAATGATCGCCAACTCCCGGTTGCGTTTCTTATCGGCCGACTGGTTTCGGGTAAGGTGTACATTCCCCTTCTCGGATGTTATCATTTCTAATTCGGAAATAGGACTTCAGGTATATAAAGTTTCGAAAAATAAAGGACGCTTGATACGAAATGGGATTAATTTTGATCGAATGGTGAATGTTCCGGAAAATGAAGAAGTCAGACAACGATTGGAAATTAGGAAAAATCTGAAAGTGGTGGGAATGGTCGCTACTATCGACTGGAGAAAAAATTTCTCTATGTATATGAAGGCTGCCGGATATGTCCTCGATAAAAGAGATGATGTAGTATTTTTCATTGTTGGGGACGGTCCGGATAAGCAACGAATCAAGGAAATGGTTCCTTCAGGGAAAGAAAAACATTTCATTTTTACAGGCAAGGTGAGAAATGTGGAGGATTATGTATCCATCTTCGACGTAGGTGTTTTGGCTTCATTTGGGGAAGGTACGTCCAACAGCCTATTAGAGTATATGCTGTTTGAAAAACCGGTGGTGGCTACCAACGTTTTTGGGATAAATGAAGTGGTTCAAGAAGGTAAAAGTGGTTTTTTAGTGCCGCAGGACGATTATGAAGAAATGGGCAAGAAGATCATTACACTATTGGATAACAAAGAACTATCTCTGAAGTTTGGTAGGCAAGGAAGAGATATTGTCTCCTCAATATATTCCATTGATCAGATGGTGACGGGATATGAAAATATTTACAAAGAAGTAGTTAAACTATGAAGCATCAGCTGATTGTCATCTTTGAGCATAAATGGGTGGCCCGCTGGGTTGCAAATATGCTTATTGAATATTCAAAAGATAATAATGTAGAAGTCAAGGTACTTATTAAAAATCGACGGAAAAAGGGGAGTTTTTTTCCTTTTATGTTTTTCCCAAAGTCCATCAAAAAAGTTTTTGAACCCGTTGATTTGACAACCTTGTTTCCTGTAGTTTCAGAAATAAATGGAACACCATTCGTGGCAATGGATTCTCAAAAACATCAAAATAGTATTTTAGAAATTACTAAGGATACGAATGGAGTATCAGTTCAAAGAGGAAATAAAATAATAGCAAGTGGTATTAGCGGTTTGTGGTTTTTTTGGCTTTATTTTCTTGCTCAGGCACGTCCGCTTGTCTTGAACGAGCTTGGGCGAGAAAAATGTTATCAGGCTTTTTTCCAGGTTAGAAGTTATACATTGGGTAAAAACACTGGTTTTTTAAGACATAACTTGGAACGGGTTTTCGATTATTTGATCTATGGGCAACCGCATCGATTGTGTTTGGCGCAATTGTCTGATATAGAAGGTGGAGCTTTTTTGAAAGTGCTGAAATTTCCCTTCTGGGATTTTTTTCAAAAATTTCGGGAAAATTACCTTGTTCCCAGATGGAGGCTAATCATCATGACTGTAGAGTCCTTGAAGCTTATGAAGCGTGTTCGCGGAGAAGTTATTTCTCCCCCCAAAGGGGTTGAGTGGGCTGATCCTATGTTGGTCGATGCAGGGGATAATTTATATCTTTTCATTGAAGAGGAAGTGAACGAAAAAGGACATATCTCGGTTACGACTTTGGATCGAAATACGCTAAAACCTTTAGAAAACCCATCAGTGGTGCTTAACCTGTCCACCCACCTTTCCTATCCTTTTGTCTTCTCAGAAAAGGGCCAATGGTACATGATCCCAGAAAATAGCGAGGGAAACAATTTGACCATTTACAGAGCTCTTCATTTTCCGGACGTTTGGGAGCCATTCAGAACGGTTTTTGAAAATGAGAAATGGGTGGATACCACACCATTTTACCATAATAATAAATGGTGGATTTTTTCAGTTAAAAAGCCTAAAGCATATGCTTCTTCGTACCAGGATTTGTATTTGTTTTATACCGATGATATTATTCAGGGGAAATGGGTTGCTCATCCCCAAAATCCCGTGGTTTCTGATATCAGACATGCCAGACCGGCAGGGCCGCTATTTAATTTTAATGGGAAATTGTATCGGCCGACTCAAAATTGTCTTCACAAATATGGAGGGGGGATGAAATTATGCCGAGTAGATATCTTATCAGAATATGAGTATTCGGAGTCGGTTGAAGGAGAATTTCTTTTCCCATGGTACAGTAAATTGTCTTCTTTTCACACTGTGGCAGTTAACAATGACCGTTTAATGGGAGATTGTTATTATTAAATGAAACGAGTATGACGATTTTTGCCACAATAAGTGTATTTATAAATTTAGGGGTGTTGTGCAAGTTTCATTGTGATAATGTTTTAGGTAGGTTATGTGCCGATGAGTGGATGACTGTCATTAATCAGGTGAATAAATAGTGGAATGATGCATGTTTTCCCTTGTGCGGAAAAAGTAGCATTGCGAACCTTCAGATCATACAGAATAAAGTTGTTTGGAAAAAATAAATGATTTAGTCATTATGGTAATTGCTGTTTTTATAAAACAATTGAGTGTGGGTGGCGCTGAAAAACAAAGTCTTATGCTGACCAGGGAACTCAGTAAACAATATCCGGTATTTTTGCTTGTGTGGGACAAAAGTGTAGTCGCACCCGCTTTTCAGGAATTTATTAAAGAGCACAATTTGAATGTGACTTTTCTGAATGGAAATTTTGGAGTCAAATTATTTCAGTTGTGGCGCTTTTTTAGGAAGAATAAAGTGTCTTGCTTGTTTAATTTTTTATTGGTCAATAATTTGGCGGGAGGTATTGCCGGGAAGCTGGCTGGTGTACCTCTTGTTTTTGGAGGTATTCGCAATTGTGAAATTGCCCCCTCCAAATTGAAATGGCAAAAACTATTGCATAATCACATCTCTTATAAAACTATTTTTAATAATTATTCGGGCACTCAAATTCTTGCGAAACAGGGCTTTCGTGTTGATAAGATGGTGGTGATTCACAATGCCATCGATACCAATGAAGAGATGCCGGTGCGTAATGAGTCTGATGTTCCAATTGTTTTTACCGCAGCACGTTTTCTTCCTCAAAAAGATTATTGCACTGCGTTGTTATCCATACAATTGCTGAAGAAGAGAGGGGTGAAATTCAGATATGTTATTGCCGGCTACGGTGCACAGGAAGCTGATATTAGAAAATGGATTGAAGATTTAGAACTAAACGACTGTGTCGAAATAATGACGGATCCTTCAAATATTGGAGAGTTATTCCAGAGGGCCGACATCTATCTTTCCACTTCATTAAAGGAAGGCTTGTCAAATTCAATTATGGAGGCTATGGCCTCTGGTTTGCCAATATTGGCTACCAATGTTGGAGATAATAATCACTTGGTGGAAGACGGAAAAAACGGCTTTTTAGTTTCTAAAAAATCACCAGAGGTAATAGCAGAAATTTTAGAAAAACTCATTGAAAATTACCCACTTAGGCAAAAGATGGGAGATTATGGTTTTCGGTTGGTTAAAGAGAAGTTTTCAACGCAACATTTTTTTTACCGTTATCGAGAGCTATTGGATGAAAGGATTATCGGTTAAAACTTGAAATGAATTTATTTTTTTATTAAGAGGTTTATAGGCGAATATCATAATGGGTTCATTATATGAAAATCTTGGCAACATGCTAGTTAAGAGGTATATAAAAAAGATATGAAAAGCGGAAAATCAAAATATTCCAAACCAAAAGTAGGGGTGATTGGTCTTAAGGGACTGCCTGCCTTTGGCGGCTCGGCGCGTGCCGGAGAAAACATGATGTTCTATTTAAAAGATGAATTTCATTTTGTGGTTTTTAATACCGATACCCATACCTTCCGAAAGACTGGTGTGTACGATGGAGTAGAACAAATCGTGTATAAAAAGTTTTTTATTGGCGCACTGAATACTATATACTACTATTTGAGAGCTACCTGGCATTGTTTGCTGGCAGGGGACTTTGACGTGATACATGTGTTCCATGTGGATGCGGCTTTTATAGTTCCCTTGTTGAGACTTAGGTTTCGTGTCGTCTCTGGTCATAGAGCTCGTCCTCAGTTTGCCGCCAAGTGGAGTTGGCCAGTGCGTCAGTATTTTCGCTTTATGGAGTGGCTTTTTTTTAAAATGCCGGCTGATGTGGTTACTACGGTGAATAGGCCTGTGGCAGAGCTGTTTCAGACTCGGACAAAAAGAAAAATATTATTTATTCCTAACGGCATTGTGTTTGAGGAAGATGCTCAATTACCGGATATTGATGAAAAAGATTATGTGCTCTTTGCCTCTGGCCGAATTATGGAATCCAAAGGCGCTCATTTGATGTTGGAAGCTTTGGTGAAAATTAATTATAAAGGTCGAGTGCTTGTTATTGGAAATCGCTCCCATTCTCCTGAGTATGCCCGAAAACTGGATGAAATATCTCAGGCACTCGATGTCCGGTTTATTGATATTATTAAAGATAAATCATTATTGATGGCCTATCTTAAAAATGCGAGATTGTTCGTCTTTCCAAGCTATCATGAAGGTATGTCAAATATGTTGTTGGAAGCAGCCTCGGCTCAAGTGCCTCTTATTTGCAGTGATATTCCGGGCAATAGGCAAGTTTTTGACGATAGCGAGGCTTTCTTTTTTCAGTCGGGCAATTCCGATGATCTGGCCCAAAAAATGACTTTTATCTTTAAGGATGAAGCTAAAGCCATTGAAGTAGCTCGTAAAGCCTATAGAAAATTGAAAAATGAATACAATTGGGAAAAACTGGCCCAGCGGTATGCTCAAATTTACCGTTGGATGATTGAGCATAAAAAACCCCTGAATCGCCGGGATCAATTTCCGGAACTCAGGGGAAGTAAAAGTTATTTTTCTAGTGACTAAAGCTGATAATCACCTGCTAATTCATTGATATACATTTCTAAATTGGTGTAATAGGAAGAAATGGTATATTCTTTAGCATCTTGGGATGAATTGGGATCAAGACCTTTGGCTATTTCCCATTTGTCAGGGATCCCATCTTCGTCAGAGTCTTGTGGAACATCTCCTTGGAATTGAGAAGGATAACCGCCTCGATCATCAGGGGAGTCTACGAAATCACCGGAATAAGTCCTGGTTTCTTCAATAATTCTTGCATCTACATTATCTAAAATGGGATATCTGGCGCCTACATTTTTCAAAACATAGTCTTCAACCTCATTGATTTTCAGGATGTCATCATAGTTGCTGTCCCATCTGGAGGGTGGCGCGTCTACCATAAAAGAGGCATAAAATTCAGGATATGAAATGTAAGATGAGCTAACCTTTTTTATGGGATTAACATCGCCATTGTCATCAATATAGTTTTCGTCAATGAAGAAAGTGGACCCGTCAACCAAGTACCAGTTTCCAGTACGAAACAAAGGTAGATCTGAACTGGTACGCCCTTTACGATAGAAGTTACGATAAATTACCGCATCATTGATAGGACGTTCGTCTTTAAATATTTGCGTATGTGTTCCATATCCAGGTTTGATGGGGCCCCAGTTGTAAATTAAATTATTTACCACATGAATATCTTGACTGTTGCTTGAAATCAAAGGATTACGATTCATGTTGTGCGCAAAAAGATTTTTGATGATAGATATTTCATGCAGGTTATTTAACATTAATAAACCTTTTGAATGTTCTCCTTCATTGTGGAGACTATGAGATAATCCTTCCGCAATAATACTTCTTTGTATTGTTATATTTCTTGAGCCGGTGGAGAAATCCACATTTTCATCGATGCCCCATGTGAAACTCATCTGGTCGATCATGATATTGTGACAATCTCTATTCTTATAAACAAATAAAGCGTCTCGTTCGGTTGGGACGAGGCCTGTATTTGTGTCATCCCCCGGTCTGATTCTGAAATTCCTCATGATAACATCATGGGTCTCAATTTGAATCCCGGCATTTTTAAGGGTGATTCCCGAGCCCGGAGCCGTTTGTCCTGCAATGGTAACATAAGGTTCCGTTATTTTTATAACGGTATTCAGCTCAATAATACCAGATACTTTAAAAACAACGGTTCTCGGTCCTGATTCAACTTCCAAAGCGTAACGAAGTGTTCCGGGCTCTTTAGCATCTTTTAATGTGGTAACATATATGGTTTTGCCTTCACGGCCTCCCTTAGTATAGCGACCATATCCTTCAGCAGTAGGAAACGCCTTTGTTTCTGAAAATTCCGGAACTTTGTAGTCGCCTTTTGTCTCATTTTCATTTTCCGATTCTTCCTGTTGGTTTTCTTCCTCTGGATTCTCCTCTTCAGCTTGTTCTTCCTCGGTTCCAGGATCTGTCACTGTGCCTAAATCTTCCAGCTGACAACCCCAAATGAACCCAATTAACCCAATGGACAGAAGCGTCCTGTTCAAAAAATTTTTCTTCATGGCCTAAATTAATTTTAAATGTTTCTTGCAGCTATTACGCAGATCTTTAGGAAATGTTGTTTCGTCAATTATTTTTATCCGATATTAATACTATGATATTGTGTGAATTGCTTGCTATCACTCGCTTTTTGATATCTGGTTAAAAAAAGTTAAAAGTTATTCGTCATATTTTTATGGTCTTTTGTCAAAAAAACTAGGGCCAACTCGATGCTTAATTTGTTATTTCATTGGTGGTTTATTTGTGCATTTATTGTTTCGGTCGACCTCTTAAAAAGGTTATTCCCTTTGTCCATTTTCTTTTCCGGTTACTCTGAGTTCTTCCCATAATTTTATTTTTTTCTGATAGTGCTATGAATTGAGTTGCTGGAGTGAATTAGGAATTTGTCTTATTTGTATGATTGAAGTTGGTTGTTACAACGAAATAATCCATGGATTTTGAAAGAGAAGTTGGAATAAGTTTATGAACTGGATTTTTTGTCTTTTTATTTGTTCTATTGGTCAAAAAAAAGTAGACATTCAAAGGTAGAGGAACTAATTTTCAGATATCGAGTTATTCATTTTTGTTATAACAGCTACGTTTATTGGAATATTTTATGAGAAAAATGTTTCGGCATATAATCATTACAGTATTGCTGGGAATCATCATCATTGGTGGTTGTCAAAACTCTAATTCTGTTGATATGGATGGAAACAATGTAAAGAAGGTGCTTTTTCTTCATCACAGTACAGGTCAAATAATTTGGCGTGGTGAAAACAACCTGATCTCAAAAATTAAAGGAAGGCTTGGATTTAGAGGTGCCGTTGAAAAATGGTTTGGCGTTTACAACAAAAATAGTGGAAAAAAATATGATATCTCTGAGATGGCCTATCCATCAAGAGACCCTTATGGCTGGAAAAATTATCCTTTCGATTATTATAATATATGGGTGAAGCATGGTGACACTGATTATTATATGGAGCAACCAACATTGAAAATTTTGGCTCCTCAGTACGATATGATCATTTTTAAACACTGTTTTCCCGTTAGTAAAATAGTTTTTGATGGAACTCCTGATGTAGATTCGGAAAGGAGAATGATTGAGAATTATAAGCTGCAGTACAATGAACTAAAAAAGGAAATGCATAAATATAAAACTACCCTTTTCCTATTGTGGACACCCCCGGCTTTAACAGAACAGGCCACCAACCCTGAAGCAGCCGCTGCCGCCACAGATTTTTCCGAATGGATAGTGCGTGAATGGGATCAACCGGGGGATAACATCTTTATTTGGGATTTTAGGTCTCTTGAAACCAAGGGAGGGGATTATATCCTTCCGGAGTATGCCACCGGGGAGAGGGATTCCCATCCTTCCCATTTATTAGCTGGTAAAACTTATCCTTTGTTTTGTAAACGTATTGTGGATGTTTTGGAAGGAAGAGGAGATGTTGAGTCTGTGATGGGTGAATAGGCAAATATTGTGTATTGGGTCATCTTCATTTGTTGGAGTTCTTGCTGAGAATGCCTCCTGACTAAGACTCCTGAATCAATAATAAAATTAAATGAAGTACTTCTATAAGATTGTCGTAAGGCTGGTTCGGGTTGTTCCGATTAATTGCTTTAGAATATGGATGTTAAGGAAAGTGGGTGTAAAAATTGGCCATGGTTGCAAATTATTTTCGGCAGATTGGGGCACAGAACCGTATTTAATAAAACTGGGAAATCATGTGGTTATATCTAATAATGTTAGATTTTTGACCCACGACGGAGCAGTATGGGTTTTTAGAAAAGAATTTCCCTCATTGGATATTTTTGGATCGATAAAAGTAGGAAATAACGTGTGTATAGGTTTTAACTCAATACTTCTTCCAAATACAGAAATTGGTGACAATTGTATTATTGCGGCTGGCTCAGTCGTTAAAGGTAGGATCCCTTCAAATTCCGTGGTTTTTGGCAATCCCGGAAAGGTGGTGTTGTCCACCGAAATGCAAAAGCGATTGGTGTTGTTGAGTAAATTTAAATTTAATTCCAAAGGAATGTCCTATTTGGAAAAAAAGAAGATGCTACAGGACTTTTTTGAAAACAGAGATAAAAAAAGGCGATAATTGTGAATATAGGAATTCGTTTTTTTTTCTTAGTTTTTCTTCTGCAGTGGTGCGATTTAGGCATTTCGCAAAATATTTTTCCTGGATCTACGGGCTTTGGCACACACTCCAGAGCAGCCTATGGAGGAGAGGAAGAACCAATTATTCTGTATGTTTCAAATTTGAAAAATGACGGCAAAGGTTCTTTAAGAGAAGCTGTATCAAAAAATTTCCCTAGAATTATAGTATTTAATATTTCAGGGACGATTCGTTTGAAAAAACCTTTGTATGTCACCAATCCCTATGTTTTTGTTGCAGGACAATCTTCTCCTGCTAGTGGCATCTCTGTGGAAGGGGCGCCGCTCATTGTGCAGACACATGATGTCTTGTTTCAGGATATGAGATTCAGACTGGGAAGCCACTATCCTCTTAAATCGGATTGTGTTAGTATTACCGGCACTGAAGATAAGGTTTATAACGTAGTTTTTGATCACTGTTCGTTCGCTTTTGGCCTCGATGAAAATATTGGAATCTTGAATGCAGGCCCTGGTATTACGATTAGCAATTCCATAATCGGGTATGCTTTAAATAAATTTGACCATTCATGTGGTTTACTGGCCATGAATTCAGAAAAGATTAGCCTAATTGCTAATATTTTTGCTTTTAATTTTGATCGAAATCCAAATATAAGGGGAGATTCACGGGATGTTGAAATTCTCAATAACTTGATTTACAATTCGGGATCTCATGCCATTTATTTTGGGAGCCGGGGACCTTCCAATTTGCCCGTAAGGGGCCTTATTGAAGGAAATCTTTACATAACGGGTCCAGACAATTTGAATCGTTTTCTTCTTTCTGTTCACCAATATAAGGCAGATACTTTTCATCTTTTCTGGAGTGATAATGTCACCATTCATGATAGAAATGTTTACCGGCATCATTTCAATCAGGTACATGATCAGTCCGGGCGTTTCCTCCCGGAATTGCAACGGCCATTTGGTGCATCTTTAAAAAATCTGATTCCTGCAGAAAAACTTGAAGCACTTATTTTACACAGGGTAGGGGCTCGACCCGGTTGCCGTGATTGGGTGGATAGCCTGATTGTATCCAATATTGAAAATAGAATTGGACATATTATCGTTACTGAGGCTGATATTATTTATAGGAAGCCACTGCCGGTGGTGCAGAAACGATTTAAAGTCCCGGATGATCCACACCAAATTGGGATAACGGGGTTTTCTAACCTTCAGGTTTATTTGCAAAAATTGATAATAAAAAGGTGTAATACTTCTAATCTGAAAAGTTATTGATATTTTAATTAGCGAATGGATAGAAGTTTGGAGGGCTTTCAAGGGGGGGGAACTCAAAAGCTAATTCTGCATAACTTAATGTTTTTGGGCTGTTTTGGCAGGCAAAAAAATAATTGATTTTGATTGAGTTAAAAGTCAATTTGATTTTTGACCACTATATAAAATCATTTCATGTAAATTATTCTGCTACCTGACAAATTGAAGTGGATAATCCCTTTTGCTTATTCTATATTGTGAGAAATTAAATGATCATTATTTGCGATGCAGGTTTTTTTATGGTTAATGAACAAATAATATTTAAAATTTTATGGAAATTATGACAGTTAAAAAGGACGAAATTAAGGCATTTATTGCAGAATCATCCTTCACCGACCTGAATGAAATAAAAGATGATACCATGCTTTTTGAAGAGGGAATTTTTGATTCTATGGGACTATTGAATCTTATCGCATTTCTGGAAGAGAATTATGGAATTCAAACCAATGATTCCGATTTGGTGGAGGAGAATTTTGAGAATTTAAATGCCATAGAAAAGTTTGTGACTCAGAAATTAGGGTGAGTATGTGCGGAATTGCAGGTTTTACTGGTAAAAAGGAAAATGGAGAATCATCTAAAAAAGCGTTGGACAGGATGCTTACCAGAATTCGATATAGGGGGCCCGATGAAGCAGGTGTATTTATATCAGATGAGGCTTGTCTGGGGAGTGTCCGTTTAAGCATTATTGATATTGCCTCCGGTCATCAGCCTATGTGTGATGCTCAAGGTCGATTTTGGATTACTTTCAACGGGGAGATATTTAATTATCCTGAATTGAAAAGTGTTTTGGAGAAACGAGGATGCCATTTTCTGACCAACAGCGATACTGAAGTTCTCCTGCTGGCATATCGGGAGTTTGGTACTAATTGTTTAAATATGCTAAACGGCCAATTTGCCTTTGCTGTATGGGATATAAAGGAAAAGAGTTTGTTTTTGGCTCGGGATCGGGTGGGAATCAGACCTCTTTATTATACAATTAAAGATCATGAGCTGGTTTTTGCCTCCGAAATGAAATCATTGTTTGAATTTCCTGGTATTGAAAGGAAACTGGATTATGAGGCACTGCAACAAGTTTTTACTTTTTGGTCTACATTGTCACCCAAAACAGTCTTTGAGAATGTATTGGAACTTTCTCCAGGGCACTATCTTAAATTTAAAAATGGAAGTGTAGAGGTGAAAAAGTATTGGGAACCTGTGTTTTCTGGATCAAATAAACAGTTTTCTGGATCAATAGAGGATGCAGGCGAAGAGCTTGAATATTTGCTTAATGATGCCGTTAAACTTCGATTGAGGGCAGACGTTTCGGTGGGATCCTATTTGAGCGGAGGACTTGATTCTGCTGTTATAGCCTCGCTGATTAGAAGAAACAGTCCTGAGGGATTACTACAAACTTTTTCCATTGGATTTTCCGACCAAGAATATGATGAAGGAGGCTTCCAAGACAGGATGGTGAAGCAGTTGCAAACCAAACACCATAAAGCCTTTTGTAGTGCGACCGATATTGCTGATTTTTTTCCCGCGACTGTGTGGCATGCTGAAATGCCGCTTTTGCGGACCGCCCCTGTCCCTATGTTCTTGCTATCCCGCTTGGTACGACAAAATAATATAAAAGTGGTAATGACCGGAGAGGGAGCGGATGAGATGTTGGGTGGATATAACCTTTTTAAAGAGATGATGGTTAGAAGGTTTTGGGCTAAAGACCCAAAGTCGAAACTTCGTCCAATGCTGTTAAGCAGACTCTATCCCTATTTGCCCCAAATAAAAAATATGTCACCGGCGGCATTGAAAATGTTTTTTGGTTACCGATTGAAAGATGTGGATTCTGTTGTCTACTCTCATTTGTTGCGTTGGCATAATACTGCTCGGATCAAAAAGATGATGCTGCATAATAATGAACTTCCAGAATCCAATTTAATTGATCAGATGGAAGCCCAATGGTCTTCGATTCTTGAAGAGTGTGATTCTTTATCAAAAGCTCAATATATCGAATCTAAAATATTTATGTCTGGGTATTTATTGTCGGCGCAGGGAGACAGAATGGCGATGGCTAACAGTGTGGAAGGACGATATCCTTTTTTGGACCACAGAGTTATGGAATTTTGTGCTACTCTTCCTGAGAACTTTAAACTGAAAGGACTTAAGGAAAAGGTTTTACTAAAACACAGATTCAGGAATCAATTACCTCAGCAGGTGATTAATCGGCCCAAACAAGCTTACAGAGCTCCTCTTGCTTCACCATTTCTTAACGCTTCTCCAAATGAATATGTGACCCACTTGCTTTCACCTGAAGTATCGAAATTGGTCGGTGTGTTTGATGACAAGGCATTATTGCGCCTTGAACAAAAACTAAAAAATGGAAATGGATCCTCGGAAATTGATCAAATGGGGTTGGTGGCCGTATTATCTACCCATTTGTTGTGGCAGTTGTTTGTGAAAGATTTTCAATCGGTTTCTGAGAAAGATGTTATTAAAACAGAAATCCGCAATAGAGTGACTTTAAATTCCTGATAAAATCCCTTTTTAATAGAAAACCGAGCTATAAATCTATTATTAACACTTACTTTAGAATCCAATAACCCATAAACAGAAAGAACAATGAAAAAATTCTCACCTGACATTTTGAAAATCAAAGATCCGGAAGCGTTAATAGATAAGATATGTGCGAAATTGAAAGAGGATGTATTTCGTCGCTTTAGAAGAAAAGGTGGTGTTGTTGGTATTAGCGGTGGGATAGATTCTTCTGTGACATTGGCTATTGCTGCCAGAGCACTGGGGAAAGAAAAAGTGGTAGGGGTACTCCTTCCCGAACAGGATTCAAGTCCGGATAGTAAAGAGCTAGCACTAAAATTGGCAGATCGATTGGGCATTAAAACAGTGGAGGAAAATATTAGTGAGGCACTAAACGGGTTTGGTTGTTACAAACGGCGTGATGAAGCAGTCAGCAGGATTATTCCGGAATACAATCCTGAAAAGGACAAAATGAAGATTGTTATTCCAAAGGAGATTCTTGATCGAAATCTTCCTCCTGTTTTTTATGTTACAGTTGTTTTTCAGAACGGTCAAGAGGTTACAAGAAGACTTTCTCCTGATGCCTATTTACAGATTGTGGCTGCTTCCAACTTTAAACAACGTAGTCGGATGTCCATGCTCTATTATCATGCAGAATCACGCCATTATGCAGTCATTGGAACACCTAATAAACATGAAGTTAAACAAGGGTTTTTTGTGAAATATGGCGATGGAGGAGCTGATATGATGCCTATTGGAAATTTGTTTAAAACGCAGGTTTATCAGTTAGCTGAGGTTCTGAATGTCCCCAGAGAAATTATTAACCGCATACCAACCACAGATACTTACACTGCAGAACAAACCCAAGAGGAGTTTTTTTATCAGCTTCCTTTTGAAACAATGGATCTGTTGTGGTTTGCCTGGGAAAATGGATACAACCCTATTGAAGTTGCGGAAGTGATCCATATGAGTCCGGATGAGGTGAGCAAGAGTTTCTCAAATTTTGAAAGAAAGTTGAAAACCACAGAGTACCTTAGATCTGCACCTCTTCATGATTATGATTTTTGGAGGCCCTGATGAAAATGTCTTTTAATCTAATGGAGAGAAGATGAATGCAGTTGATTATTTTTTTAAGGATTCGGCTTTTCTGGATAAAGTGTTTTTATACACGGGCAAAGAACAATTTAGTTTTAGGAATATCTCAGACAAAGTTTCGAGGCTATCTGGTTGGATTTCTAATAAATATGCGAGAGGAGAGACCGTTATTTTAATTTCGCCAAACAATGAATTTTTTGTTACGGTCTATCTAGCGGTCATGAAAGCAGGATGTGTGGTGGTGCCTTTAAATCCTGCAATTGAAGATTCTAATCTAGAGTTCGTGGTTTCATTGACCGGTGCGCCCCTTGCATTTGTGCATTCTTCTGTGAAAATTAAAAAGATTTTTGGAGTCGAAGTATATAGCCAACATTCATCCATGTTGGATATGAAGGATGATCTTTGGCATAAATATGAACCCGGAGTCGAAATGGGAGAGAATGACCTTGCCCAAATAATTTTTACTTCCGGATCCACTGCAATGCCTAGAGGTGTAATGATCTCTCATGGAAATTTAATTGCTAATACTACCTCGATATTGAAGTATCTTTCATTGAGAATGGACGATACAATGATGGTTGTGCTTCCATTCTTTTATTGTTATGGCTTATCATTGTTGCATACTCACCTGAGAGTTGGAGGTTCTTTAGTGCTGAATAATAATTTTATGTTTTTGGGAAGTGTATTGCGTGATTTAAAGCAATACCAATGCACCGGATTTGCGGGAGTGCCCAGCCATTTTCAGATTTTGCTTAGAAAATCAGAATCTTTCCGTAATGAGCATTTCCCTAATTTGAGGTACGTTACTCAGGCAGGAGGAAAATTGCATAATGTATTTATCAGGGAATTTGTGGAATTATTTCCTGATGTGAAGTTTTTTGTAATGTATGGACAAACCGAGGCAACAGCTAGGCTATCATATCTTCCTCCCCATAAACTATCCGATAAAATTGGGTCCATCGGGAAAGGGATTACAGGAGTGACATTAAAAGTCGTGGATGAAAAAGGGAAAGAGGTACTACCGGGTCAAACAGGTGAGATCATCGCCTTTGGAAAGAACATTATGTTGGGGTATTTGGGAGATGAAGGGGCAACCAGTGAGGCGATAGTTGATGGATGGCTGCATACTGGAGATCTGGGGACTGTGGATGAGGATGGGTATATCTATCTGACGGCAAGAAAAAAAGAGCTAATAAAAGTGGGGGGCAAACGGGTTGGACCAAAGGAAATTGAAGAGGTAATCGTCCGATTGCCGGGGGTTATTGATTGTACCATTGAGGCATATGATCATCCGGATTTGGGGGAAGGCATTCGGGCCATAGTGGTGAAAAAGGAGAACTCAACTCTTTCCGCTGAGGATATCCGTCAGGAATGTGCTAAAAAACTGGCTTCGTTTAAAGTGCCTACCGATGTCGTTTTCAAAAATAGGATGGAAACAGCCCTGACAGGTAAAAAAATTAAAGGAACACTTTGATTATCTGTTTTTTATTTTCGTCGGTCAACACTTCAAGGCATTTGCTCAAAATATGAATAACTCAGAATTTTTTGACAAAATGCGGTAATTAATGTCTGAGTGAACCCATTTTGGAAATTAGTGGAGCAAATTGTCCTGAATTTGGCCTGGAATTCTGGAACTATTAGTGTATTGCTTGTTTACATTGTTGAACCCTTGCTGTAAATTGCTCAATAATAATAATTGTTTGAAGCAAGCAGGGTTATATATGCATTTTTAGAGAATGAAAAATTTGCCGTGACAGTGCCCTTAGGACATTATTTGTCGAATGAATATAACAGATTGTTAAGATGTCAAAACTATCAAAGGCCATGAAGAATACCGGTTTACTATCCCAAGTTGTTGAAGAATTGTCTGCAAGCGGACAATATGTGCTGACCCCGCCTCTCGTTAGGCCAATTGTGGATCGTAAAAAGGAAATTATGCTGAAAAATATCAGTATCGAGGTGTATCAGTTCTTTATCAATCATTTGGTTCCCGAACGACAGAATGTTAGTCTTATCGATACCAATAATATCGGGGAGATTCGGAAACAGATTAAAGAGAATACGCGTTCCATTATCAATCTGAATCGGTTAAACCATGTCAGATATATCAATAAGTTCTTGATCGAGATTAATGCTTCAATGCCTGATGCTGGTATTTTTATTGGGTGTGTGGAACCTGTGAAAGAGGTAAAAGAAAAATATCGTAGGAAAATTAAAAATCCTGTTTTGTTTTCTATGTTTTGGATGTTAGTGTTTGTTTTTCACCGTATAATGCCAAAAGTGGAATACCTGCAGAAGATTTATTTCTTTCTTACTAAAGGTAAATACAGATACCTTACTATGGGTGAAACACTCGGGCGAATTGCCAGTTGCGGGTTTGAAATTATTGAATACAAAAAAATTAATGGCCTGCTCTATTTTGCGGTTATTAAGACCAAAGAACCGGTCTATGGTGTTCAGCCCAGCTTTGGACCTTTGTTCCCCATGAATCGGATCGGTAAAAACGGAAAGATGATAAAAGTCTATAAGTTAAGAACAATGCACCCTTTTGCGGAATTTTTGCAAGATTATGTGACCAAACTTAATGGATATAATAAAGTCGGAAAACCTGCCAATGATTTCAGAGTAGCTTCTTGGGGAAAAATTTATCGAAAATATTGGTTGGACGAGTTACCCCAATTGATTAATGTGTTGAAAGGTGAGTTAAATATCGT
Organism: Thermophagus sp. OGC60D27; assembly: GCF_052400625.1. Lineage (NCBI taxonomy): Bacteria > Pseudomonadati > Bacteroidota > Bacteroidia > Marinilabiliales > Marinilabiliaceae > Thermophagus > Thermophagus sp. OGC60D27. Next base: position 47,231 of record NZ_JBQTGH010000008.1, on the reverse strand, counting down.
GGGAGTGAGGCCTTTAAGTAGGACGCGGTTTAACGAATTGCCTGAAGATCTTCAGAAGTTGAGAGTCCGATTTAAGCCAGGATGTATTCCTCCTTATGTTGCTTTACTTATGCCTGATGCAGAGGGAAATATTGAAGCCGAAAGGATCTATCTCTCCGAAAAATTGAAGCACCCTGTTCGAACCGATATAAAGTATTTTTTTATGGCGATTTATAACATACTTTCAGGGAAAATAAAAAGTTCATGATGACTGGTATATCAATTAGCATAAGCATGTTGTGATTTTCGTAGTTGAAGGTAGGATACTATATGAATGCTGGATTTAGTGGGATTGGCGAAAATTTATGATCAGATAAACCTTTTTCTATGTTATTGGTTTTTGTTTTAAACCAACTTGAATGGTGTTAAATGCCCGGATTTAGTCTGACTGATTACTTCCGGGATTTAATATTTGGTTTGAATCTGGTTTTATGTCTTTGCTGGAGTCTTTAAAAACGGTTCCTTTTTTGAGATTCGTTATTCCTTTTGCCGGAGGGATATATTGTTCCGATTTTTCCGACAAAAGCAGTATAGGATTTTTTTTTCTGGTTTATGGCGGTTTGTTTGGTCTTTTAATAATCGTTCTTCTTAGCCGTTCTATTTACAAACAGTTTTCATTACGATGGCTCAGCGGAAGTCTGGTTTTTCTATTCCTTTTTACTTTCGGATTGTTGTTGGGAAATATGTCGCAACCGACGAAATCGATAAGGCAATATAATGTGCATGCATTTGCGGAAGTCAGAGAGGCTTTCCCTACTTCTTCGGGATATTGGAGACTGGTGGTTCAACCCCTTGAAATTTCTTGCAAGGATTCTTTCCCTCTCCGTCGTTCAGATTTATGGCAGATAACCTTAGAATCTGCCGATTCATCTTCTCAGATGCCGGTTGCCCAAGGAAATTTAATCCGATTTTCTACAAGGTTAAATGGAACTTATTATGAAAAAGGAAATCCCCATGCATTTAACTATGACAGATACCTTTTTCGGCGGGGTATTTCCTTCACTGGTTTTGTTGAAAGCGACAACTATCAAGTTGTGGAACGGAAGAATCGTGTTGATTTATCTCATACATTGGCGAGGATTCGGCAAAATGTTATTGAGATATATAGAAGAAATAACATTGAAGAACAACCGTTGCAGGTTTTGTCTGCCCTAACATTAGGAATGCGACATTCCCTAGATAAAGAGATAAAAGATTGGTTTGTTCATTCGGGAGTGATTCATGTGTTGGCAGTATCCGGTTTGCATGTCGGAATAATATTTTTGGCCCTTAATTATGTCTTGGGTATATTTCTGCCCCAGGGAAGCCTGATTAGAGGTGTGATAGCGACGGCTGGATTATTCTTTTATGCATTGATAACAGGAGGTTCTCCCTCTGTTTATCGGGCAGCAATTATGCTTTCAGTAATTCAGTTTGGAAACTCTCAAGGGCGCAAGGGTAATATATATAACTTGTTGTGTCTGTCAGCGTTTATAATTCTGATGATGGAACCTTATTCATTATTTTATGTGGGATTTTGGTTAAGTCACTTGGCTGTAGCAGGAATCGCAACATTCTATCCTTTGTTTCATAAGTATTATGCTGCACGAAATATTTTTATCCGACGTGTCGGTGATTTGATTTCGGTGACTGTGGCTGCACAGCTTGGAACGTTTCCCCTGTCGTTACATGTTTTTGAAGCCTTCCCCGTTTGGTTCCTGCTTTCCAATTGCATTATTTTACCTTTAATGGCGCCAATTTTAATTTTATCAATATTGCTGGTTATAACATCCGGAAATATCTTTTTTTCATCTGTTTTTTCGGGTGCTTTGAATGATATTTTAACATTTATGATTGAAATGATCCGGTGGCTTGATGGTTTGCCACATGCCTACGTTACCGGATTGCGAACAGGGACCATTGGAATGGTTTTGATTTATTTGTTTCTTGCTAGTACAGCAGGATGGTTTTATTTGAGAAAAAAAGAATTTTTTTTAGCTTCATTGTCCTTTCTTGTGGGTGCTGTTTGTTCGATAAATTTGGAATTTTTGTTGAGACGAACAACCAGCGCATTTGCGGTTTTTAATTCATATAGGGAGAGTTATATTGGAATCATTCATGAGGGGAAGGGAATGTTATATTACAATGCTCCCTCAAATAATAATGCCGAGTTTGTGAGTGGTGGCTTTTTCGCTAAATATGCTATTGATTATCAGAAAAAGCCTCTTTTAAGGGATGGGGAGATGGCGAATTTTACCGTGTTTCCAACCGCAGAAGGAGTATACCTTGGACTGGGGGATGTTGATGTTTCTGAAATTAGGGTGATCCCGGAGCGGATGAATGAGATTAAAGGTGTGGTTCTATTCGGTGAACCTTCCGGAGATGTATCTTCATTTATTGAAAAAATAGGATGTCGCCGATTAATTGTTGCAGGAGGGACTCCCGCTTGGATTATCAGGAAATGGAACGATCAGTTGAAAAGGAAGAATGTTTATATTCACGTCGTATGGGAGGACGGGGCATATTTGGAATTTTATTGATATTGGATATTCTCTTGTGATATTCTTTCCATAGTTCAATTTTTATATTTTAATTTGTCCCTTTATTTCAACCTTGAATGATCTGTTAAGATGAAAATACTTATTGCAGGTGCAGGTGAAGTTGGAACCCACCTGGCCAGGCTTTTTTCCAATGCCGACCATGATGTGACGTTACTGGATGAGGATGAAGTAAAGCTACAACGATTAAGCCGTTTGTTGGATGTGATGCCCATTAAGGGATCTGTTACTTCCATCCGTGATCTTTTGGAAGCTAAAGTGAACTCGGCAGATCTGTTTATCGCTGTTCCACCCTATGAAGAGGTTAGTATTTTGTCCGCAATGTTGGCAAAAAAGCTTGGCGCAAAAGTGACAATTGCTCGCATCAATAATTTTGAATACCTTGTTCCTGCAAACAAAGAATATTTCAAACAGTTGGGGGTTGACGAAATGGTTTATCCCGAACATCTGGGTTCACATGAAATAATTGCATCCCTGAAACAGGTTGGGACTAGGCAGCTTTTTGAGTTTTCTGAAGGACGGTTGCTCCTCTTGGCGTTAAAAATTCGTAACAATGCACCTATTGCCAATCTTACTCTTTCAGAAGCTTCCGATTTGCACGAAGTGAATGATTATTATACCGTGGCTATTTATCGCGATGGAAAGACTATTATTCCTCGTGGCGATAGCCGATTTTTGCATGGAGACTTAGCGTATGTGATTACCACTCGTCAGGGAATCCCACAAGTGCTGGCTGATGCCGGAAAACAACAATTCGAAATTCATAATGTGATGATTCTCGGGGGAAGTCGCATCGGGAAAAAAGTGGCGAAAGATCTGGAGCACCACTATAAAATAAAATTGATTGAAATTAACAGAGAGAAAACTTTAAAGCTGGCCGATTTTTTGGAACATACACAAGTGGTAAGTGGTGATGGAAGAAGTCTGGAGTTGTTGAAAGAGGAAGGAATTCAAAAAACCGATGCTTTTGTTGCTGTTACCGGAAATTCTGAAGTGAATATTTTGGCTTGTCAAATGGCCAAAAAAATGGGAGTACGCAAAACCGTCGCTGAAGTAGAAAACATGGATTATATTGATTTGGCTGAAAATATTGGAATAGGAACCTTGATAAATAAAAAATTGATTGCCGCAAGTTATATCTATCGCTACACGATGAAAGCCAGTGTTTCTCATGTGAAATGTCTGACAGCAACTGATGCTGAGGTGTTAGAACTTACGGCTAGGCCTAATTCCAAGATTACCAAGGGGCCATTGAAGAAAATTGATTTGCCTAAAGATATGAATGTGGGAGGCGTAACACGGGGCAATGATGTGTTTATTGCAAACGGGGATACCAGAATTCAGCCTGGAGATAAGGTTGTGGTATTTGCACTCCCTTCAGGTCTCAAAAAAGTGGAGAAACTGTTTTCTTAATTTCTAGAACTCCAGTTCTTTTTTCCCTTTTCGTATAATTTGGTATTCAGCGGTATTGGTGCAATCTACTACCGTAGAAGCTATGTTGCCTCCATAACCACCATCAATCACTGCATCGACAAGATCTTGATACTTTTCATGTATTAATTCAGGATCGGTAGTATATTCCAATACATCGTCATCATCCTTTATGGAAGTACTTAGAATTGGATTTCCTAGTTGGCGAACAATCTCTCGGATGATTGCATTGTCTGGAATTCTTAATCCAATGGTTTTTTTATTGCTTTTAAAAAAACGAGGAACGTTGTTGCTGGCTGGCAATATGAAGGTAAAAGGTCCAGGAAGATTTTTGCGGATAAGTTTAAAGATTGTGTTGCTTAGAGGTTTTGTATAATCGGAAAGGTGGCTTAAATCGTGACAAATGATGGACAAATGATCTTTCCTGGGATTTATACCTTTTATGCGGCATATCCTCTCCAAGGCTTTGGTGTTATTAATATCACAACCTAAACCATAAACAGTGTCGGTTGGGTATATTACAATCCCCCCGTCGCGAAGAATTTTTACAACTTTCTCAATCTCTCTGGGATTTGGATTCTGAGGATATATCTTTATCAACATGGTTGTATCGTTTTTTGATTTAAACAAATATAGGAAATGGAGATGAATTTTGTAACCTTAAAATATAATTTGTCAGGGCTAAGTAAACTTCGGAATCGAGCAGAATAAGGGCGCTTATTATAATATGAACATGAGCAAATTGCGGTATATTATATTTTCCTTCTGGGCACTGTTCTTCAATCCTTAGAAATTCAATATTCTATTTGGGGGGAGATGAATGTCGCTGTTTAAAAGCGGGCGGATGAACAAGCTTTTTGAGAATTTCTTGGGATTGCTAATTTTAGCAAATGGTGATACCCGAAAACAACAACTTTGGGGTAGAAGCAGATATCCCTTATTTAAGCCTGAAGAACGTTGGAGACTCGCCCAATGGCATAGAGCCCAAATATTCTTTAAACGATATTCCGACATCGAAAAAGCCTTTAACCTCTATTCAATCGATAACTGTAAAATAAGACCTGATATTTCAAGAACAAAACTGGCACATTGGTTTAATGACATAGAGAACTCAGGATTTAATGCGTTCATAACCGTTAGAAGTACTAATGAAAATCATCATGACACTATCAATAACTACATTCATAGCAGATGTACAAATGCAACAGCAGTGTGTGTCATTCAATGCAAAAATAAAGGACTTCAAAAGACAGTTCAGAGGGGGGGGATTGTGAAATTCTTCCTTTGAAGATTGTGTAAGATTTATGCCTAAACCCAATTCTTGTATGTGGTCCCTTTTTTTCTGAAAGAGCTACAAACAAAAAAAGGATTGTCTTAAACATTTAAGACAACCCTTTCTGTGAGCGGGAAACGGGACTCAAACCCGCGACCCTCAGCTTGGAAGGCTGATGCTCTATCAACTGAGCTATTCCCGCAATAAACAAGTGGGGAGAGCAGGATTCGAACCTACGAAGGCTTAGCCAACAGATTTACAGTCTGCCCCGTTTGACCGCTTCGGTATCTCCCCATAATGTTTTAGATCGTTTGCAAGCCTTGTGAACTCTTGCGTTTGGGATTGCAAAAATAGAAAAAATATCTTTTAAACAAATCCTCTTCGATAAAAAATTTAATTTTTTTTTGAGCCAATAGAGGGATTCGAACCCCCGACCCGCTGATTACAAATCAGCTGCTCTGGCCAACTGAGCTATATTGGCAGGTGGGTAAGCTACCTATATCGCACCGCTACAACCGCCTACCCTTGCTGCCGTCAGACCCTGGGGGAGTTCAGCAGGAGCTGGTCGTATAGGACTTACCCAGCGCAAAAGTAGGAAATTTAATATTGAACGCAAATATCCAATGAGAAATTTTTTTGAAACTATTTATTAAAAGATATTAATAGGTTTTATTACAGAGGGTTGTGGGGCTATATCTTGAAAAATTTTCCTTAAATAGCACCAAGAGAATTTAGGCTAGATGGGACCATTGTCTCAATGGCCTTATTTTTAATTTCTTATTTTGATTTTACTTTTGATTTCTCTCATCATGCTTATTTGTTCCCGTATAGATACGTGTTTTTTCAATACTTTTTGCTTATTTTAGCTCCTTCAATTAGATTTTTCTACCTGAGTTATGATGAGGACTTGTTGCTGGATTTATTGGCTTTGGTAGCAACTCTTTTGGAAGACTTAGCGAAAATATTATACTAGGATTGTGTTTGGCTTTTTTGCCCTGAAATAATATTTGAAAATGGAAAATATAACATCAGAGAATAATCTAAACCTTAAAAAGGTTAAGGCTCGTTTTGTTTTAAACCAGGGAACCTTCTTAGGGTTAACCATCGCTGTTGTCTATTATTTGACACATTTGACTGGATTAATGGATTCGTTTATCCATAATTTATTGACTTGGATTATATATGCAGGTTTTATTCATGTTGCAATGGTTCGATACCGAGATCGATTCCAAGACGGAATCCTTTCATACGGACAAGGGGTCTGGATAGGTACACGCATGGGAATCTTTGCTGGAATCATTGTTGGCGCATACCTGTTTTTTTACTTGAAAGTTATTAATCCGGAATACCTTAATGAATTACTTGAGCAAATGCAGGAAGCCTATCTGGAAATGGGATTTAAAGAAGATGAAGTGGAGCAAATGTCTGAGGTCTTTTCATTATCTGTAAATCCAGTGGTGTTTATTATTTCGGGGTGTTTAACCACCGGATTTTCAGCTTTAATTTTTTCATTAATTATCGCCATATTTCAGCGAAGGAAAGGAGATTCATTTGTTGAGGCCATGAAAGATGTTGAGTGATGGATTTATCAATTATTATACCTTTATATAATGAAGAGGAATCTTTACCGGAGTTGATCGAGTGGATTGACCGGGTTCTTCGTAAAATGAATGTAACTGCTGAAGTGATAATGGTGGATGACGGTAGTTCTGACCATTCTTGGAAAACTATTGGCCAATTAAAGCAGGAATTTGATTTTATCAGAGGAATTCGTTTTCGACGAAATCATGGAAAATCAGCAGCATTGAATGTCGGTTTTGAAGCCGCCAAAGGCAATGTCGTCATTACTATGGATGCTGATCTTCAAGATAACCCTGATGAAATTCCGGAATTATACAGAATAATCAGAGAAGAGAACTTTGATCTGGTGAGTGGATGGAAAAAAAAGCGGAGAGATCCTCTTAATAAAACTTTGCCTAGTAAGTTATTTAATAGAACTGCTCGTTTCGTTTCCGGAATTAAACTTCATGATTTTAATTGCGGATTAAAAGCTTATAAATCAGAGGTCGTTAAAAATATTGAAGTGTATGGTGAGATGCATCGTTATATTCCCATACTTGCCAAACGAGCTGGTTTTTCAAAAATCACCGAGAAACCTGTTATCCATAGAGAAAGAAAATATGGCGTTACTAAATTTGGTATTGAACGATTTCTGAAAGGGTTCCTTGATCTTTTGTCGGTAATGTTTATTTCCAAGTTTGGAAACAGACCTATGCATCTGTTTGGATCTTTAGGCACACTGATGTTTACCGTAGGATTCGCCCTGGCAATCTGGCTGGGGGCCCGTAAACTGTATTGTGTGGCTCATAGTATCCAAGCTCAATTGGTTACTGATAATCCATTCTTCTATATTGCATTGGTTTGTATGATTCTTGGTACTCAACTCTTTGTTACCGGATTTCTGGCCGAATTGGTTTCTCGTAATCAACCGAATAGAAACGTTTATTCTATTGAAGAGGAATTCTAATCCTTTGAATTAAATGTTGAAGAAAATGAGCATGGCTATGTTTGCCAATTAAGAACATGTTTGGATATTAGATCTGCTATGTGAGTTTCATTTGAACATTGATTAAATTACTTTTAGACGTATGATTAGGGGAGATTATTATGGCTTTCGAGTAACTTTTTAACAACTAATTTGTCAATGGGGAAGGTCATATCGTCTGGAGTTAGAGTCGCAAGAGAAATCCATCGGAATGTTTGAATGCCGTTCCGAAGGTTTTTAAAATCAAACCTTTTGGGGGTGGTCGGTAAATGATGTCCGGAGGGAAGTGCGAAGGTATAATAGATACTTATGAGCTGAGTCTTCTCAAAGAATTGCGCCGGTTGAAAAAAATCTGTGGTATAAAAATGTCCGGTTACCGTTATGTCCAATCCCATTTCTTCTCTGCATTCTCGTTTCAGACAGTCAATAGGGCCTTCTCCATACTCCAGCCCGCCACCAGGAAATTTGGTCATGAAGGTGTCCATTACATATTCATCCGAAACCAGCAGGTGCTCCTTCTCAATACATATTCCGTATACTCTTATATTAAAATGGCTTTTGGTGGACATACTTAATGCAAAAGCCGGGGCCCTTCTCAGAAGATTGTAAACCGCGAGAAAGATTAATTTAATTTCGGACCCCGGCCCATTCTATTGTGTTTTCAACAAAATTAATAACTTCATCGTAATTATCGGGGGAAAACCATTTAATTTCTTGATCTCGCCGAAACCATGACAATTGTTTGCGGGCGTATCGCCTGGAATTTCTTTTTATCAGTTCAATTGCCTTATCCTTTGTTATAAGCCCGTTGAAATAATCAAAAAATTCTCTGTATCCTACAGTGTTTAGTGAGTTCAGATGTTGATGTGGGGTTAGTTGCCTGGCTTCTTCCTCTAATCCATTCTCTATCATCATATCTACCCTTTTGTTGATCCTTTCATGAAGTTGTCCACGATCCATATCCAGGCCGATCTTGATGATGTTAAAGGGGCGACTTTTTCTGGTATTGGTGCGTAACTGAGAGTAGGGCCGTCCTGTCATTAAACAGATTTCCACAGCATGAATTATGCGCTTGGGATTTTTTAAGTCAACCTGCTTATAGAATTCAGGATCTAACAGTTTCAACTGTCTCCGGATACTTTCCAATCCTTCTGCACGATATTTTTGTTGGAGACTATCCCGTAATTCAGGGTCAACGGTTGGTAACTCATCAATTCCGTGGCAAAATGCATCTATATATAGCATTGAACCCCCACAAAGAATTACAAGATCTTTCTTTTCAAATAGTTGTTCCGCTATTTTTAAGGCTTCCTGTTCAAATTCGTAGGCACTGTAGTAATCAAATATGGACTTGGTGCCTATTAGGTAATGTGGGGCTTTCTTTAGTTCTTCCTGAGTGGGAGATGCCGTCCCTATTTTTATTTCTTTAAATATTTGGCGGGAATCTGCCGATATAATCGACGTATCAAAGTATTGCGCAGTTCTAATGCTTAATGCGGTTTTCCCGATACCGGTAGGTCCGGTAATTACTATGACATATTTGCCGCTTTTCAAACCCAATCCTCCTCATCGTAAGATGTTAGGTCTTCGTTTTCTTCAGGCAAAATATCCTTGTCTGACCAGTCCTTGTTGCTTATCTCTTCAAAATCAATATTACCGATGGCGTTGTGATCAAATTGAAGAGGGGCTTCTCCCTGACGCCGGATACAAACTGGTTGGTCTAGTTGTTGATCTTCAATACCGAATAATTCCAAAAATAAAGCCCGTTCCGTAAACGGATCGAAGACATATAGTAAACGTTGTTTTTTCTCCGTAATGAGCTCTCCTAATTTGGTTTGGTCCATGACACTTATGCTCGAATGCTCGTCTCCGGTCATATCGATCAGTGTTATTTCTCTCTTTTTGTGCCAATTTTGGTCTGTAATAAAAAAGGAAGTTATTTGGCTCTTATCATATCCAAGTTCCTCTACTATGCAACTGTGGAGCTTAAAGAAGGTGGACTGGCTGTCTATGGCAACTTCTCTGATGAAGTCTTCGTTCTCTCCGGATATTATTCGAAATTTGTATATCATAGATACTTGGAAACGTTTTGTTATGAGGTTGTAATCTCTTTGGACAATCAGGAGACTAAATTGTTTAATGACTAATTGTGTGACTTTTTTAATATGCTGGAGTTAAGTTGGTTGTAATTATTGTGCTTTATACGTAAATGTAGCCTAATTTTAAATATAAAAAAATCTCTTTTTTCAAAGTTCAAAAATCTATAAACCTGTTGTTTTAATACCGGACGCGATAAATTGATTGTCCGGACAAGAGAAACGTATTTTTACAGGTTTTGTTACAAAAAACAATTATTTTCGGACTTTTATTTAATGATGAATATGGTTTGTTGGAGAATTACTGGTTGTCTTTTTAAACTCAGTTTGTTGGTCGGTTGGATATTCTTATTCCCGAATTGTATATATGCTTTCGAACAAATGGATGAGAAATCTTATGAGGATTCAACAACTTTGGGTACTGTAGCAGGTTTGGGGGAAATGGTGCTTGATTGGGTTACCTGGGAAAAAAGTAATTTGGTCTTTACCGTTTATCCTTCTTTGAGTGCAAGTTCCAGAAATGGATTTGTTTATGGCCTCGCACCAACTTTTAAGTGGAGCAGCAGCCTTCTTCCAGGAAAAGCCAATACAGTTACTGTAAATATAGAAACCTCTACCAAAGGAATATTTCAACTGCAGATGGAACATGATTGGTACTTTGAGGAACGTTGGATGACCAGTGGAGAGGCATATTTTACTGGCCGTCAAGATCGTTTCTGGATGCGGGATGGTAATGACCCATTATATTTTGATCGCAAGGAATGGTGCTTAAATTGGGAGCTTCTATACAAGCTTACGCCATCATTGTGGGTGGGGGCAGGTGCAAGTTTTACACATAATAGATTTTCAAATTTAATCGTTCCGGATTTTTCCATTTATGATTTTTATGGGAGTGAAGGAGGACAGGTGATTGGCTTTGGGCCCAAAGCGGTTCTAGATACAAGAGAAAGGACTATTTCTCCTCAGACTGGATCTTGGATTCAACTTGCACCTTCTTTTATCGGGGTGGCAGGCTTTGGTGATTATCAATATTTTCGGGCAACAGTTGATGCGCGACATTATAGGCAAGTGAAAAGGGATAAAACAACGTTGGCTTTTCAAGCTCTTTTCGATTATGCGGGAAATCATGTCCCTTTTTATGAGTTGCCTCAGTTGGGGGGAAAAGAACGTCTGAGAGGAATTGGACATCCTTTGCGTGAAACAGGTAATGCAATTTGGCTGATGCGGGCAGAATTGAGGCAACATTTGTGGTGGCGTGTCGGGACCGTCTTGTTTGCCGGGATAGGAGAAGCAGCTCAGAATTTTCAAAAACCTTTGGAAAACACTCTCTCTTCCGTGGGAGCTGGTCTGCGTTTTCGAATGCTTCCCGATGATCCATTGAATGTACGGTTGGATTTTGGGATCTCTTCTTTGGGAACAACAGGTTTTTTCGTTTCGCTGAAGGAAGCGTTCTAAAAAAAGAACAGTTTAGGGATTAAACTACATTTTATTTGCTTGCGGGGTGAACAGCCTGGGGTGACATGGATGAAGAAAAAATATTTTTCTTTTATGTTTTTGCGAATTTGTGAGCTAATTTTGTTTGAATGTATAAGTGTTTAATATATTTGTTGTTACTGGTTTTTTTCCTGGAATCTTGCCATACTGCCGACATTAAAATCCGACGTCATTTGGTGGCAATAGACAGTCTTATTTATCAGGACCCAAAGATCGCAAGTGATAGCCTGAAAAAAATGACAGTTGATGGGTGGAATGGGAAAAATGAAGCTTACTATAATTTGCTTAAAACTATTGTAGATCTGAAATTAAATCGTTCTTTTGGAAATGATTCCTGCATCTCTAAGGCAGTAAAGGTTTTAAAAGTCCCAATCCCCGATAAAAATTTTGTCAGAGCTGTAATTTATCAGTCTATTATACGTTATCATAGTGATCAATATCCCGATTCTGTTATCTTTTTTACCCTTAAAGATGTTGAGAAAATTGTGGATAATCAGCCGGGGGTGGTCTCCAATAATTCGCTCACTTATCTTTGGTTTTATATTGGACTTTTACATCGCAATAATAATAATCACGACATTGCCGAGGAATATTTTAATCGGGCTTTGGAGAATGCTCGGACAATTAACGATGTAGAAAGTGTGATCGGAGCTTCATTGGGAATCTTTTGGAATAGTTTGAGAAATAGGGAGTACGATGATGCTTGGTTTGCTTTGAGTCGCTTGGATTCATTAAAAGGTATTCCTTTGGAAAGACAGTTTGATATTGTTAATGCAAAAGGTGCTTATTGTATTATGCAAGGTGATAATGCAAAAGCTCTTGAGTATTATCGAAATCTGATTGATTTGACTGCCAAAGTGAATAGAAAACCTAGAATGTCCAATTTATATTATTCAATGGCTTTGGCTCACGAAGGAATGAATAACCCTGATTCAGTCATTTTCTATGCCCATAAGGCTATTGATAGTATTAATGATACAATTAAAAATAAGTATGATTATCACCATTTATATTCTTTTCTGGCAGGTAAAGCCTATGAGGAAGGTAAATTTCGAATGGCTGCCGAAACATACAAAGAGGCGTTTAAGTTATTAATCAATTCGGTAGACCGGAAAACCCAAAAGCAGATCTTTGAGCTGGAAAAAAAATACGATCTTTCGAAGGCTCAAATTGATATCCTTAAAGAGAGGCAAAAATTCCAACAACTGGCATTTATTGGGGTAGTCTTGACCATTGTGGGGCTTTTTCTCTTTCTCTTGTATTTCCTTAATTTGAGGAGAAGTCGTTTGGAATTAGACAATGAAAGACTCTTAAGAATGGCTGCTGAGAAAGAGGTCGAAAACAATATTCGTGACAATCATCAGAAAAAGCACCTGCTAGACCTCTATAGGGTAATAACCAAAAGAGAAAACAATACCCAAAAAAGGTTTGGCGAATTATCCCAGCGATTTGTTAAGGATAATCCTGATATTTATAATGATTTACATGAAGAGCTTAAAAGATTAAAAAGCGAGTTTTTTAACCTCTTAAAGGATTTGATTGATGATGATACCTTTTATGCGCATCTTCAAATTCCTCAAAGCATAAATTTTACTGATATTGAAAAGTTGATTCTTTTTTTGCTTTACTTTAAAATGCCCGGAAGTGAGATCACTAAAGTCCTTGGGATTACCCCAAACAATCTCAGAGTTAGAAAATCTGCAATAAAAAAGAAACTATTTTCCGTTGCTAACGAACAAGGGGGTGTAGATGAACTCTTAAAGCTTTTCTGATTTGGCTTTGTTTTCTAATTATTGGAGCATTGCTCGTTCTGAATCATGGTTAGGTGGCGAGATGGTTCTCTTGCTTTCGGTGCGGCTGCTTTTATAATGATGTGGATTTTGATGGGTGGAAAATTGTTATTGAAGCGGACATGACCCAAAAGATTGGACACAACATAGAATGTGTATAAGCATAGTTATGCGAGTTCCATTCTAGTAAAAACTTAAGTTCGCTTTATTAGACTGAGATCTGGCGGCGGATTTGAGGAAATTTTTTAAATTTATAAGGTGCTGTTTATTAGTTGAATGTATTTTTTGCCATTCACCCCATTCTCCCGATATTCCTGTTCATTCACCCCATAGACATTAAAATTGAAAATGGCAAAATATTGCTGTTTAGTTATTAATGGTTATATTGAGCATTAAAAATTGACTGCAATTTCAAAATCCTTGGTAGTGTTGCTGAGGTACCTTTACTTTGACCTTTGATTTTAGGATCTAATTGTAACCATTAAAATCGGTAATTATGGAAAAATTATTGAAAAGTTCCTTAGCCCTGATTTTTATTTCAACGTTTTTCTTTTCAGTTGTTTCTGCCGAGGAAAAAGAAAAGGATGCTGTGGAAAGTGATAAAGAAAAAGTTGACCTTCTGATGGTTCGTGATTTGGAACTTAGATCCTTTTCTTTATCAACGTATACTTTGGAAAGGGCTTCCGTAGATCAGGTGTCTATAGCTGCCTATTATAATGATGAAGAATTGACATTGGAAGTGTACGACTATGATGGACCCTTTTATGTCCGGATTGGAAATAAATACAGCGAGGTGTTTTATGTGAGTGGTGGTGGTGCCTTTGATGTTGATCTCGGTGATATTCAGTCAGGTGTTTATTCTTTGGAAATTAATGCCGGTGGTGTTCGTTATGTTGGTCACCTGAATATAGACTAGTGCTATAGTGATGATCTGTGAGTAATCCTAATCCTAAATTGCTAGGGGAGTCGTTTCCCCGAATGCTCATACAATCCTTTAATTTTCCCAACCCAATCAAATTGAGCGCTGTTCAATTTATGAAATGCCCCCTTGTTCCCGAGGGGGTATTTTTAATTGAATCGTCAGTGACAATGGTTGTAATGACTTGCTTCCATATTTCAGGTGTGGGGTATGGAGCTGATCGGATATTTATGTTTGTTCAGTTCAATAACTGAATGGTATTGCTGATTGAAGTTTTATAGTGATAATTGGGTTTAATTGGTGGGTTTTATGTTTGGAGACTGTTTGAATGTCCTTCGAGTGGTGGATCCTTTAAAGTGCAGCGTTCATTATAATAAGGAGCGGAGGGTTGTGATTGGAAAATATATGGGTAATATTTCTTTGGATGATATGCTCTATTCGATGAGTGAATTGGTGTGGACGGAATCTATTCCTGACAACGCAGAAGGTTTGATTCTCGACTGGCAGTACGCTCATTTGGATTTTCCTGCTAATCAATACCGTAGTATTGTGGAATTATGGAGAAAAAATTTGGATTTCTTTAAAAGGTTTAAAATAGCAGCTGTTGCAAATTCCCCTCATAATGTGGCGGTTATTATGCTGATTGCCCATGCGGATAGTAGATTTTGTTTGCAACCTTTTACCTCTTTCGGGTCTGCACTCATTTGGGTTAGACGCTAATGATTGAATTGATTTAGGCTTTTTTGTTTTTTGTAATTTGTATAAAGTTAATGACGGCATTCCTTTTTGGAAAGCCGTTTTTTTTTATGCGCTACTTATGGAATCTTTTTGTGTCCGAACTTTTTCAATTTTGATTTAGGATTTTTTGAACATTGAGCCATAGAATTTGTTAATTACATACTAAAAACGTATGATGGTAAAGAAAAAGGTATTTAATTTGTTTGGTAATCAGTTGTTTTTAACTTTGTGAAAAAACATACAAAATAAGAATGAATAGGTGAATAAGGTATTCGTTTATGTTGGATTGAGGACTTTTGTTGCTGCACCTATAGGTGTGACTGTCGGTTGCGTTTAAAGTTAAATTTATTATACGTTGTCTTTTGAGTTTTATTAGAACGCGATAAAATTTTTTATACAAATGAAGTTTTCTAAAAGGATCTACTACGGACTGGTGTTCTTAATGCAATTGCATTATTCATGGCCCGAATTCAAAACTGTAAAAGAGTTAGCAATTTCAGATAATCTTCCACAAAAATTTTTGGAAGCTATTGCCGCCGATTTACGAAAAGGGGGATTTATTGAGGTGAAAAGAGGAGCATCCGGAGGATATCGCTTGGCAAGAGTGCTTAAAAAAATTTCGCTGTTGGACGTGGTGCAATGTCTGGATGCCGATTGGGGGAAAGATAAAACGGATCAAAAAGAACATGACCATTCGGATAAAAAGAATGTAGTTAAGCTTTTTCTTGAGAACTCTTCTAATTCGATTGATAGGGTGTTGGCGGATATATCCTTGGAGGCTCTCCCTCAATTACATGCTGGTGGAAATTCTTTAATGTATTATATTTAATAAATTTTTATTATGATGAGAATAGCGCAAAACATGATTGAATTAGTGGGAAATACCCCGCTGGTGAAAATTAACAAGCTGACCAAAGATTCTGTGGCTGAAGTGGTCGCAAAATTGGAATCTTATAATCCCGCTGGGTCCGTTAAGGATCGGCCTGCTCTGGGAATGATTGAAGCTGCCGAAAAAGAAGGTAAGCTCGATAAGGATACAGTCATTATTGAACCTACCAGTGGTAACACAGGTGTCGGCCTTGCTCTTGTGGCTGCAGTGAAAGGATACAAACTCGTTCTTACCATGCCGGAAAGTATGAGTATTGAACGTAGAAAATTGTTGAAAAAATTTGGGGCCGAGTTGGTGCTTACGCCAGCAACGGAAGGAATGAAAGGGGCTATTTCCAAAGCTGAAGAATTGGCAGCTTCCTATCCTAAAGCATTTATCCCTCAGCAGTTTAATAATAAAGCGAACCCTTTGGCGCATTATAAATCTACCGCTATTGAAATCCTCGGCGATACGGATGAAATGGTCGATGTTTTTGTCGCTGGGGTCGGAACTGGTGGAACCATTACTGGTGTGGGGCGATATCTGAAAGAAAAAAAAGCAGATGTGAAAATTGTCGCTGTTGAACCAGCTGATTCCCCGGTATTATCGGGTGGAAAACCTGGACCCCATAAAATTCAGGGAATTGGCGCTGGTTTTATTCCTGATAACTTGGATATGAGTGTGGTGGATGAAGTGATCACGGTAAAAAATGAAGATGCAATTGGGACTTCAAATGAAGTGGCAAAGGCTGAAGGGATCCTTTGTGGTTATTCTTCTGGTGCCGCATTATGGGCTGCCGTGGAACTGTCTAAAAGAAAAGAATTAAAGGGAAAACGAATCGTCGTTCTGTTGCCGGATACAGGTGAGCGCTACTTAAGTATGTTTGAAATGCCCTAGTTTTTCATTTTTGTATTAACTTTTTTTTATTCGCTAAGATTTTTTACTTAAGTTAACCATGAAACCTAAATCTGGATGGGTATTTTTTGACGCTCTCTTTTTGTAAAGAGTGTCTTTGGCTGAAAGACGATTTGCCTATTGCAAATCGTCTTTTTTTGTTTACGGCGCA
This sequence comes from Thermophagus sp. OGC60D27, assembly GCF_052400625.1. Lineage (NCBI taxonomy): Bacteria > Pseudomonadati > Bacteroidota > Bacteroidia > Marinilabiliales > Marinilabiliaceae > Thermophagus > Thermophagus sp. OGC60D27. Next base: position 30,435 of record NZ_JBQTGH010000008.1, on the reverse strand, counting down.
TGGTTCACCATGGCATATTTTTTGTAAAATATCGGCTGTTCATACGAATAGATAAAAACTGAAAATTTGACCGTTATCTTGACATGATGAGGTCCTATTTTCGCGTTTCTCCTGCTTTTTACTATCTAGGCAGGTATTCATGTCAACCTTCCGGGGGATGCAGTCCACAGCTTGGGTGAAGATGCATTGTAGGTATGGATGATTGGTTTCGTGTGAATCTATTTCGTTCCTTTTATAACGGAATATCTTTAACCAAAAGGTTTTTGGTTTGCTTCAACTTTTTTTGTTGGGAAAAGAATAAATAACTAATCTGTGTTATGCGATTTGTTTATTAACTAATATATTTTTCAACTTTTAAAAAAAGATGGAGGTCTTTTTTATGAAAAAACATGTGTACTCATTTAAACAGGGTCTGTTATCATTTGCTTTTCTTATTTTCTTTGCAACAGCCTTATCGGCGGCATCCAATGTTCAGCTTTATACGCCTTACACCAGCATCTCTGTCCCTCCGGGAGAAAAAATTGAGTATTCCATCGATGTGAAAAACAATGGCGATTCAACTCAAAAGATTGATGTGTATGTCTCCGGACTGGGAAAGGATTGGACCTACTCCCTGAAAGCGGGAGGGTATGCAATAAAACAATTAGCTGTATTGCCTGGAGAAAAGAAAACGCTTTCTCTAACCGTTAATGTCCCGGTCAAAGTAAATAAGGGAAATCACTGGTTTAGTGTCGTGGCCAAAAACCATGATCTGCTGAAACTCGTGGTGAATGTGTCGGAACAGGGAACTTTTAAAACTGAATTTACCTGCGACCAAGCTAACATTGAAGGGCATGCTGATGCCAATTTTACTTTCCAAACAAAACTAAAAAACAGTACTGCTCAAAAACAGGTCTACTCCCTCCTCTCCAAAGCCCCCAGAGGTTGGAAAATTATTTTTAAACCCAATTATAAACAAGCTACGGCCGTCGAGGTAGGTCCTAATGAAACTGAAAATATTTCGATCCAGGTTGAACCTCCTTACAATGTTGAAGCAGGGACCTACAAAATTCCGGTCAGAGCAGCTAATCGATCTACTTCCGCAGAGTTGGAACTCGAAGTGGTGATATCAGGTTCTTATGAAATGGAATTAAGTACCCCAACAGGTCGATTGAGTACCACCCTTACTGCTGGGAGAAAAAAAGATATCGAATTGGTCGTGAAAAATACCGGATCTTCGGTGCTCAAAGAGGTGAGATTCAGTGCCAGTAAACCTAAAAACTGGACGGTCGAATTCCATCCCGATACCATCCCTGATATTCAACCAGGAGAAATGGTGACCGCATTAGCTACCATTCAGAGTGCCGATAAAGCCATTCCCGGTGATTATGTCTCAAAAATTACTGCCAAAACCCCCGATACGCAGGCGAATGCGTCTTTTAGAATGACCGTGAAGACTCCTTTGTTGTGGGGGTGGCTCGGAATCCTGATTATCCTGATTACACTTGGGGTTATTTTTTATCTGTTTCGAAAATATGGCAGGAGGTAAACCATGGAAAAGGTCATCGAAATTGAAGGGTTAACTAAAAAATACGGAGATTTTACCGCCGTCAATAACCTTAACCTCTCCATCGGAAGAGGGGAGGTGTTTGGCCTGCTCGGACCAAACGGTGCCGGTAAGTCTACAACCATCCTGATGCTGCTCGGACTGACTGAACCAAATGGCGGTAGAGCTAAAGTGTGTGGCATAGACCCGGTTCAATATCCTATCCGTGTAAAAAAGAAGGTCGGATATCTGCCCGAAGATGTCGGTTTCTATGAAGACCTCTCAGGATTTGATAATTTGGTGTATACGGCATTGCTGAATAATATCCCACAGGTTGAGGCCGAAAAAAAAGCCCATGATTTGCTCGAGAAAATTGGGTTGGGAAAAGAAAAAGACAAGAAAACTAGTAAATATTCGCGTGGGATGAGGCAGAGGCTCGGACTGGCGGATGTCCTGGTGAAAGATCCGGAGGTAATTATCCTGGATGAACCTACCCTGGGTATTGATCCGTCTGGCGTTAAATCATTCCTCCAACTTATTGTTAAGCTGAGTAGAGAAGACGGTATCACTGTCCTCTTTTCTTCACATCTGCTCCATCAGGTTCAACAAGTTTGCGATCGCGTAGGCATTTTTGTGGAAGGTAAACTGTTGGCCCAGGGAAAAATCGATGAATTATCGACGCAACTTTTTTCAGCCAACGCGTTCGTCCTGAAGGGAGGAATTAAACCGATTAACCGTGACAATACCCATAAAACACTATCCCCCGAAAAACTGAAAGGAAAGCTGGAAGCAATTCCCGGGGTGGCCAAGGTTACATTGGGGAAAGAGTGTTTTGAGTTGCAGGCCGATTCTGATGTCTCACATCTGGCTTCGCTGGCTGTCATTGAAGCCGGTTATGGACTGAGGTTCCTGAATAAAAAGGAATTCGGACTTGATGATATATATTCACGCTATTTCCAATAGAAACGATTGTGTTTTGTGGATATCAAATGCAGTCCAACCGATACTCCTTCCTTTTTAGGAAGGGGGAAAATGGGATCGGCTAGAAGCTGTTCTTTAATTGATTGAATAATATTGTTGTTATGGATGGAGTTATTTTTAGAAAAATAAAAAACAAAATGCCGTACAAATGGCCCGAATGGATGTTCCAAAAAAACTTGGAACCCGTATCATTAGCACCATTCTGGGCCATGGTACGAAAAGATGTTTCTGAACATGTTCGTAGCTGGCGTTCAATTATTCTGTTCGGAATCATCGTGCTCACTTGCTTGGGATCATTATACACCTCTATTTCGGAAATTACGAAAACAATGAACGGGGGAGAAGCGGAAAATTCTTTCTTTTTCCTGAATCTGTTCACCATGACCGATGGTTCTTTGCCCTCGTTTTTTGTATTTGTGAGTTTTTTAGGCCCTCTCCTGGGAATTGGATTGGGCTTCGATGCAATCAACACTGAGCAAAACAAAGGTACGCTTAGCAGAGTGCTTGCGCAACCCATTCCCAGAGATTACGTGTTGAATGCTAAATTTATAGCTGGGATTTTCGTCGTTAGTATTTTATTCTTTTCCCTTAGCTTCCTTGTTATGGGGGCTGGGTTGATTATCCTTGGTACCCCACCGTCGGCAGAAGAGTTCTTGCGCATCATCACATATACTTTCATGAGCATTGTTTATGTGTCGTTTTGGTTGAATTTATCCGTATTCTTCTCGGTGCGATTCAAACAACCCGCTACTTCTGCTTTGAGTGGTATTGCCGTTTGGCTTTTCTTCACCGTTTTCTATCCTTTATTGGTGAATTTTATCACCAAAGGACTGGAACCTTCAAGATACGCACCTCCTAAAATGGTTTATCTGTATGAAAAAATAAAATTCGCGCTCGTTCAAATTATTCCCAACGAATTGTTTAGCGAAGTGTCCTCTACCATTCTGGTGCCTTCTGTACGTAGTCTTGGACCCTTAACCACTGAGCAAGTACATGGTGCCATCCCTGGACCATTGTCTCTGGCACAGAGCCTTATGGTGGTGTGGCCCCAATTAACCGGACTTCTGGCGCTAACCCTAATATGCTTCCTCTTTTCTTATCTGCTCTTCATGAAAAGGGAAATAAGATCAAGATAGTGCGTTTTATCAACCTGTATTTGTGGCTGTCTCCTTTATTCTTAAGGGATAGCCACTTTTTTGTATAGGAAGCTCGAAGTCGTTGAAACTGAATATCCGGGTCTGATAACTTTAGAATGCATTTTATCCACTTGAGGGCATACGCATTGGCCCACCGTGAGGATGTGTAAATCCGATGGGTGAGCGGAGGATCTTCTATTAGTCCAGTGTGTGAATTTTTTTGAGTCGTTGATCTTTATAAGGCATTTTAAAGGTACTTCCCTATTTTGAGGAAGCACCTTTAAAATGATTCAGTTTAATAGATCATTATTGCAATTGGATAGAAACAACCGAATGGGGTGGAAGTTTTACTGTTAGAAACCCCTTCTTTAGTTTGAAGTTTGAGAATTTTTGCGTTTTTACTACTTCCGGATTGTCAAATGTGTTTACCGAATTGATCGCCGGGGCCGTAAGAATTAAAGCATTTGTTACCCTTTCTGCATTTCCTCCTTCAAGATCGATTTCTATGCTTTGGCTTTCTTTCGGATTTAGGTTGCTGATACTGAGGTTGATTTTTCCATCTTTTTGGGAGGCCGTCCCACTAATTGAAGGAAGGCTTTCATCTCCATGATGGTAATCTTCGCTCCTGATCAGGACAGGAATATAGGTGGCATTCTGATGAACTTTATACATGTTGAATATGTGATAGGTGGGCGTTAGCACCATTTTCTCTTCTTTAGTGAGAATCATTGCCTGTAGAACATTCACCATTTGAGCAATGTTAGCCATCTGAACCCGGTCGCAATGTTTGTGAAAAATGTCAAAAGTGGTAGCGGCGATCAGGGCATCACGCATCGAATTTTGCTGGTATAGGAAGCCTGGGGTTGAACCGGGTTCCGGATCTGTCCAAATGCCCCATTCGTCTACCATTAGGGGAACCCTTTTCTGTGGATCATATTTATCCATTATGGCAGAATGCTTAGTGATGAGCTCATCCATGTGGAGAGAATTTTTAAGGGCACTGAAGTAGAGGTCCTCTCCGAAGTCCGTGGCGGAGGATTTGTTGCCCCAATCGCCCGTGGCGATCGTATAATAATGAACCGATAGAGCATCCATGTGGCGGGCGGCACGACTCATCACCACATCGGTCCAGTGATAATCTGTGCCATTGGCACCACAACCCACCCTTTGAAATTTTCTTTGTCCATAAAGACTGGCATAGAGTGAATAGCGTCGTAAAAGGTCACTGTAATATTCGGGACGCATATCTCCGCCGCATCCCCAACTCTCGTTCCCAATTCCAAGAAACTTTACATCCCATGGGTCTTCTCGGCCGTTTTCTCTTCGCCAATTGGCCATGGGAATGTCTTCGTCAGAGGTCATATATTCAATCCATGCCACCATTTCTTCAACTGTTCCACTCCCAACATTGGCAGAAATGTAGGGATCAGCCCCCAAAAGCTCGCATAAATTCAAAAATTCATGAGTGCCAAAACGATTATCTTCAATAGTGCCACCCCAGAAGTAGTTTTTGATCTTGGGCCGATTTTCAACAGGGCCTACCCCGTCTTTCCAATGGTAGGTGTCTGCAAAGCAACCTCCCGGCCATCGCAAGACTGGTATATTCAATTCCTTCAAAGCGTCCAGAAGGTCTTTCCGATAGCCGTTAACATTGGGTATGTCAGAGTCGGGACCTACCCAAATCCCGTCGTAGATGCAACGGCCCAAGTGCTCCGCAAAGTGACCATAAATGTTTTTATTGATCGTCTGGGTCGAGTGGGTAAAATCTAAAGTCATTTTGTTTTGAGACTTGGTCTGGGGGAGAAATAGCAGACCAATGGCCGTTAGTGTGAAAAGTAATCGTGTTCGTTTCATGCCTGTTAGTTTTAATAAATTGACTTGATTGATATTTGACTATTTCTTGACTGTTCAGGATACCTTCTTTTGTAAGTTCGATCACCCCATTATGATTGCAAAATTATGACCTATTAACAAAGGACGTGGGGACAAAAGATGTTTTTTGGTGGACAAATGTTTACTGAACGCATTTGAGCGCTTCTTTATTCTTGACATCCTTTCAAGGTTTGAATCGAATTATTTAGTATTGCATGGGAATAATAGAAATTCTAGAAAAGTAAGCAGTGAAAACTGAAATTTTATTTACTTTGAAGAAAAGTTGCATATTTTTTTATAAAATTAAAAAAATGAAAGGTGTTCTTTACTTTTAATTTGTTTTAATACTTTTGTGTTGTAATGTGATGGCAGGGAAAATAATGAAGTCAATTACCAGTAGTTTTGAAATTAATGCTTTACAAGAGGGGAAAAAAGAGGCATTTGAAGAGGTATATAACAATCTTTTCAATATGCTTTTTTGTCTCGCAATGGGGTATGTTGGGCAAAGAGAGATTGCTCTTGAAATGGTGCAAGATGCATTTGTGAAACTGTGGGAGAACCGTTCCGAATTGAGAAAGAGTACCAATATTAAAAATTACCTGTACACCATTACTAAAAACAATTGTTTGAATCATCTTAGACACCAGGAAATAATTAATCGGGGGCATAGAGATTACTTGATCCCGGAATTGAAATATCAGCAGGAAGCATTGACCCATTTCCCTGATTCGTTTGTCAAGCTGGAGGAATTAATGGAAGAGGTTGACAGGGCCATCAATTTGCTTCCAAATGATATCGCTGAAACTTTCCGTCTCAGTCGTTTTGGGGGATTGACCTATGCAGACATTGCCAAAGAACAAAAAATTAGTACTAAAACCGTAGAGGCTAGAATATCTAAGGCTCTACTTATTCTTCGACGTGAATTAAAAGATTACCTTCCAATTATTGAATTGTTGTTTATGATTCGTTTCTAATGGAAGATTTTCTGCTTCTTTTTTTTATTCGGAATATTGGGGGCTATCGATCTATTGTTATCCCCTTTTATAATTTCCATTGATTCCAGAGAGCAAACATCAAGCGGATGTATATAATTGTATGTAAAATGTACCATCCGAACGAGATTTTTTATTGCTTAAGCTCACATGATTAAACCTTTTTATAGGCATTCTCGATCTGTTATGGTTGTCATGCTCGTTTCATTTGTGTAAATATTATTTGGGTTATTGGCCTCAAAGTTTACTGAATGATTGAATAAGTTAAAAGAAACTTTTTTTCCTGTGTGATAGAATGTGTTGAGATAAGCTCTGATAATGTGCTTGTTAAAGTTGATATGATAGCGATGGATTTAAAATTGTCCAACCTTACATCTGGTTCTGAAAAGGTATTGAAAAGATGAATTTGGCTAATGTGCTGAAAAGTTATTTGTTGTGAATAAAATAGAAGAATAATGGCTTGATTTTGATTGTGATGTAAAAAAAGATGAAAAAATGTTGCTTCTTTTGATAGGGGAGTGCCATTTTGAAGTGTTAAGATTAAAAATGGATAACATTGGAAAAACAATTTTTAAATATCGTTAGCAGAAACACAACTCTGAATGAAAGGTTTGAATTCTTTAAAGAATTGGAGAATAATCCTGAAAAAAAGAAGGATTTTATGACTTTTCAGAAATTGTGGATCCTTTTCCAAATGGAAAATCAGCAACTCCCTACTCAAAAAAAAGGAGAATATTTTCAGAAATTCTGGGCCAGCCGACAGCCCACTGTCCGAATCGGGCGTTGGCAACTGATATCCGGGATTGCTGCCATGGTGACCCTAATCATTGGGCTGGGAAGCGTGGTTATGACTACCTTTTTTACGACTCCTCATGAAGAGCAGTTTGTACTTCAATCTCCTAAAGGCAACATTACCTATGTTACTTTAAAAGACGGCAGTAAGCTTTGGCTTAATTCAGCTTCCTCTGTAACGGTGACAACTTATGATGATGAGAAAATTGTAGTGGATTTGAAAGGAGAAGCCTTTTTTGATGTGACGCATCATGACGAGAGAGAATTTCTTGTTAAAACAGGCGATTATTATATCGTTGATCAAGGAACCACATTTAATGTTAAATATAATTTAGAAGAGAAGATCGTTATTACCTCTCTTTTCGAAGGATCTATAGATTTTAGAAACAAAGGGAGAGCATTAGTGGAAAAAATGCAACCCGGGAAAGAATTTGTTTTCGATATGCAGAAAAATAAGCTGGCCTTTTCAAATACCGATAAAGAATATGTAACTGCTTGGAAAGATGGGAAGTTCGTTTTTGTGAACCGAACCTTTTCTGAAATTGCAAATGAATTAGAGGAATGGTATGATGTGCAGTTCGTATTTAAGAACCAGAAAATTAAAAATGAAAAATTTTCTGGTGTCATGAAACGGAAAACCAGTATTGAACATTTGCTGAAGGTTTTACAATTATCGTCAAAATCGAAATATCGAATTGAAGAAATGGAGAACGGAAAGCAAAAAATCATTTTTGAATAAAAATACAGACACTCTGCGCCAACAAAGTGCCTGCTTTTATGCATGTTAACTGAAACTGCGCCAACAGTTTCTAATTGTTAAACACTAAACAGTACAAATTTATGAAAAAATGTGACATGTTGTTGTGCCGAAATAAGCACAACCTGTTGAAAACTTTGCGCATCATGAAAATTGCCACGATCTTTCTCATTTTTTGTGGGCTTACCTTATCTGCAAAGAACACTAAGGCCCAGAAAAGTGAAGTGACACTCAAAGTGGAGAATGCCACTATTCTCGACATCTTCAGACAAATTGAAGAGTCCAGCCACTACGGTTTCTTCTTCAAAAATGATGAAATGGATCTGCAAAAACGTTATTCCCTAAATGTGGAAAAAGCTTCACTGGAAGAGGTGCTTCGAAAACTTCTTGGACAGAGTGGCTATTCCTATCAGATTGTGGGTGAAAACGTGGTCGTGACTCGCCGTTTAGAGTCCTCTTTAAGAGCCCAGGAAGATGATAAAATGGTGAATGGAACGGTTTCCGACAAAAATGGTGAGCCAATTCCTGGTGTTAATATTGTGGAAAAAGGAACTACAAACGGTGTCATTACTGATATGGAGGGTAATTTCTCGATTGTTGTTCAAAGCGAAAACCCAATTCTTCAATTTTCTTTTATTGGCTTTAATTCAGTGGAAGTCCCTGTTACCAATCACCAAGCAATTAATATTGTTATGAAGGAATCATCCATTAGCCTAGATGAAGTGGTGGCGGTTGGATATGGTACACAGAAAAAAGTTACTGTTACCGGTTCTGTAGCTTCTTCTAAAGGAGAAGAACTGGTTAAAGTTCCCACTTCTTCTGTGACCAATACTATGATTGGCCGTTTACCTGGGCTTATTGCCAACAACAGAAGTGGTGAGCCGGGATATGATGACGCGGAATTATTAATTCGTGGAAGAAGCACAACCGGAGATAACAGTCCTCTTGTTGTTGTGGATGGAGTCGCTGATCGCGCGGGGGGATTTGCCCGCATTGATCCTAACGATATAGAAAGTATTTCCATTTTGAAGGATGCTTCAGCTGCCATTTATGGATCTAGGGCTGCTAATGGAGTTATTTTGGTAACTACTAAGCGAGGTTCAAAAGGAACTGTTAAAGTTGATTATTCGATGAATTTTGGATTGAAAAAACCTACTGTGCTACCTGAAATGGCTGAATCTTGGCAGTTTGCTGAGATGATTAATGAAATTGAAACGGGGATTTACCAACGAGATCCTATGTATACCGAGGATCAAATTAATTTGTTCCGTAATGGAGAAGATCCAAATAATTATCCCAATGTTAATGCGTTAAATGATGTTTTGAAAGATTGGTCAACCCAAACAAGACATAATCTTTCAGCCTCTGGGGGTGGAGATGTAATTCAATATTATTTTTCATTAGGCTATCAGTTCGATGATAATTATTATGAAAATAGTGGTAGTTACTATGAACAGTATAATCTGCGGTCGAATGTTGATATTAAAGCCTCAGAGAATCTTAAATTTAAAGTGAATTTAGCAGCTAGACAGGAAGATCGTTATGGAAATCATTACAGTTCTGAGTGGACCTGGCGGTATCTTGTTAAATATGACCCCAGGGCAAATATTATTTGGCCAGGAACTGATTATCCGGTTGTAGCTCCACAGGACGATTTTAATGCTTTAACAGCAGTGAATGGTGCCATGGGGTATCAGGATAATAAAACATCCTATTTTAATGCAGATTTAAGATTTGAATGGGATTTGCCTTTTGTTACAGACGGTTTGTCTTTGGCAGGTGGAATATATGTAGACAGAGGAGACAACTTTTACAAACACTTTCAAAAAGCTTTTTATTTATACGAAAAGTTGGATGAAGAATATGTTCCTGTAAAGTTTGGACCATCCAATGCAGCTCTTTATGAAAATATGAATCAAAATTTGGGGGTTACCTCTAATTTTCGAATCAATTATGAAAAATCCTTTAACGAGCTTCATAACTTGAACGCATTTGTTGCTTATGAACAATACGAAAGTCGCTATGATTATCTTTATGGGAGCAGACAAGATTATGTGGCTAGTAATATTGATCAGTTGTTTGCAGGGGATCAAACTACGGCTCAAAATGATGGAACTGCTTCCGAATCGGCTAGACAAAACTATTTCGGAAGGATAGATTATAATTTTTCAGAGAAGTATCTGTTTCAGTTTAACTGGAGATATGATGGGTCTGAGAATTTTCCGGAAGGAAAACGATTTGGTTTTTTTCCTGGGGTTTCTGCTGGTTGGAGAATATCTGAAGAATCATTCTGGAAGAATAATTTGAACGCAATTGATTATTTTAAATTACGTGGTTCATGGGGGCAAATGGGGAATGACAGAATTTCTCGTTTTCAATATATGACTACTTATACTTTTGATAATCCTGCTATTTTGGGCGGAACCAGCCCCCAACCCCAAACCGGGGTGTGGCAAAATCGGACCGGTAATCCCAATGTTACATGGGAGGTGGCAACAACAACCAATATCGGCTTTGATTCCAGATTTTTGAAAAGATTTACCCTGGATGTTGAGTTGTTCCAAACAAAAAGAAAGGATATTTTGGCCACAAGGAATGCGGCAATCCCTGAGTATTCAGGACTATCATTGCCGGATGAGAATATTGGTGAAGCTGAGGCCAAAGGTTTTGAGGCCTCCCTTGGATTTTCTGAAAAATTTGGGGAATTTCATATTAGTGCATCCGCTAATTACTCCTTTGTTAAGAGTGAAATTACGTATATGGACGAGCCAGAAGGAGTTCTTGATTGGCAGTCCATTACTGGAAAGTCTATTGGCGCAAATTGGTTTATGTATGAAGCCGATGGGATCTTTAATACAGAAGAGGAGTTGAATAGTTCCCCTCATCTTTCCAATGCCAGCGTGGGTGACATAAAGTTTAAGGATATTGATAAAAATGGTATCATTGATGGAAATGATAAAATCAGGCCGGATAAAACATCTACACCTGAAATTATTTATGGCTTTAATTTAAATGTCGATTGGCGTCAATGGTCTTTGTCAACTCTTTGGCAGGGAGCATCTAATGTTTGGCAGTACATCTTTTGGGAGTCCGGTACTATTGGGAATTTTACTAAAGATTTTTATGAGAATCGTTGGACAGAAACGAATCAAAATGCTTCCTATCCAAGAGTGTACGACCGACAAGTGACCGCAACGGGATATGAAAATACTTTTTGGTTGAAGGATGCTTCTTATTTGAGGCTTAAAAATATCCAATTGGCGTATACTCTTCCTGAACACTTAATTTCAAGGTTGCCAATAGATAATTTGAGACTTTATGTGAGTGGCTATAACCTTCTTACTTTTACCGGATTGAAAAATACTGATCCGGAAACTACTGCGGGTGATCAAGGTTTCGCCGCCTGGAGTACCCCTCAATCTAAAGTGATAAACTTCGGTATTAATCTCTCTTTCTAATATGTTAGGAACTATGAAAAAAATAATTTTATCCATAATTTCATTATCATTTCTGTTTTTGGGTAGTTGTAGCGATGATATTCTCGACAAACAACCATTGACCGAAATGTCTGAAGATGCTGTATTTGGAGATCCAAATCTAGCAGAATCTTTTGTTAATTCCAGGTATAACCAAATTGGTCATGGGTGGACCGAATCGTGGATGAGTTCTGTGTGTGATGAAACCCATCTAATCTGGTCTCGGGGATGTGAACCTTTGACTCAAGGATATGTTAATCCTTCTGATTTGGGGCGAATGAACGGAGCCTGGTGGGGCTGGGATAATCGCTCTTGGAGTACAATTTGGCGCAATATTTCTGATTGCAATTTGTTTCTCGAAAATGTTGATAAGGTCCCTTTTGAAGATGAAACATTCAAAGATAGGTTGATTGGAGAAGTCCGTTTCATTCGTGTTCTTATGTATCACGATTTGGTCTCAAAGTGGGGGGGGATGCCCATTATTGAAGAAAGCTATGACTTGACCGATCAGGAAGAAATCTTGAATGTAGAGCGTAGTACATATGCTGAATGTGTTGATTTTATGGTCTCAGAACTTGATAAAGCATCCAAATTATTGCCAGCTAGTTTTGAAGGTGAGGATAAAGGACGGGCAACGAGTGTGGCTGCCTTAGCTCTTAAATCACGCATTTTGCTATATGCGGCAAGTCCTTTGATGAATAAAGAAGGAGTTGATCCTCTGGTGGGATATCTCAATCCTGATCCTGATCGCTGGGAAAAAGCAGCTGATGCCGCTAAAGAAGCTATTGATCTAGCTCTGGAAAACGGTTACTCTCTGTTTAACGATTACGACGATGTTAAGGAAAATTATACGCGATTGTTCCTTGAGGGAGGTAATCCTGAAATTATTTTTTCACGTCAGGGAACTTCAAGCGCTGATGGAGAAAGCCTTAGTTATCTTGATCAGTCGAACGGTCCAAATGGCTATGGACAATGGGGTGGAAATGTTCCAATTAGTGAATTCGTTGATTGTTTCGAAATGAATGATGGAACAAAGTTTGATTGGAATAATCCCGAACATGCAGCCAACCCTTTTCAAAATAGGGATCAACGTTTAAAGGCTTATGTGTTATGTGATGGTGATCCATGGATGGGCCGTGATGTGGAGACTTGGATTACCCTGGATGAGAATGGGATTGCAGAGGCAGGAGGCAGGGATTCTGAATTTGGTCGAGATTCTTGGAATACTAGTCTGAGTCGTTATAATATGAGGAAGTTTATGGATGAAACCTATGAACCCAATAGTTGGAATTTTAAAAAGCCCAAAAATTGGATATGGTTGAGGTTGGCTGAACAATATCTTAACCTTGCAGAAGCTTTATTTATGAGTGGTGATGAAGAAGGAGCACGACAGGCATTAAATGTAATCAGGAGGAGGGCAAAAATGCCAGATGTGGCGGATATTGGCTTAGACCTATTAGACAGGATAAAAAATGAACGACGAGTTGAGCTTGCCTTTGAAGAACATAGGTATTTTGACGTACGTAGATGGTTAGATGCGGACGAAGACCTAAACAAAAATGCAACAGGGGTAACGATTATTAAAAATAATGATGGATCCAAGACCTACATCCCTGGAAAACTCATTGAGGATAGAAAGTTTACTTCTCCTGCAATGTATTGGTTACCAATCCCAAAGTCGGAGATTGATAAAAATCCTAATTTCGCTCAAAATCCTGGATACGGGGATTAGCATATAATACAATTATAAATACCGGGAACAGCAAAATGAGTTCCCGGTATTTATCTTCTAAAGGATTGGAATAATGTTTTAAGAATTCATCAGAGAATTCAGATTATTATAATCCCGACCTTCTATTTAATACTAAGCCGAATAGGGGATTGATTTATTCTTTTTATAGTAAACATTTTGTTTAATTGTTTTTGAAATGAAAATATTAAATGGTCTTATAGTATTGGTTCTTATTTTTTTTTCTTCTTGTCAATCAGTCTCTCAAAAGACAAATTCATTTGCAAAGGAAGAATTTAAAAATTGGGCACCAACCCCACCTATGGGATGGAACAGTTGGGATTGTTATGGCCCCACAGTTGAAGAGCATGAAGTTAAAGCCAATGCGGATTATATGGCTGAAAATTTGAAAGAGTTTGGATGGGAGTATATTGTTGTGGATATTAGATGGTTCGTTGAAAATACAAAAGCTGGTGGATATAACCAGAATGATCCCAAGTATGTCATTGATAAATTTGGCCGTTATCTTCCGGCAGAAAATAGATTCCCTTCCGCAAAAAATGGAATGGGTTTTAAAATCCTGGCTGATTATGTTCATAGTAAAGGATTAAAGTTTGGAATTCATATTATGCGCGGAATTCCTAAAGTCGCGGTGGAACAAAAAATGCCGATTAAAGGTACAGATGGAATCACTGCCGATCAGATTTTTTCTAAAGAAATGCAGTGTAAATGGTTAGGAGATAATTATTCCATTCTTAATAAGCCTGGTGCACAGGAATACTATAATTCGATTTTTGATTTATATGCTGAGTGGGGGGTTGATTTTGTTAAGGTTGACGATCTATCTCGACCCTATCACCAGAATGAAGTTGAGATGATTAGGAATGCCATCGATCAGTGCGGTAGGCCGATAGTATTAAGTACTTCTCCTGGGGCAACTCCAATTGATGCTGCCAATCATGTCTCCAATCATGCAAATATGTGGCGCATGGTGGATGATGTTTGGGACCAATGGAATCATATTACGCACTTAATGGAGGTTGCACAAGGTTGGTATCCCTACGTAGGATCGGGAACCTGGCCCGATTGTGATATGATTCCTTTGGGAAGGATTTCCATTCGTGGAGAGAGAGGTGTCGATCGTATGACCAGATTGACCGTAGACGAACAGTATTCTCTATTGTCCTTCTTTACTATTTTTAGGTCGCCATTAATGTTTGGGGGAGATTTACCTAGTAATGATGATTTTACTCTTTCCTTACTTACAAATCGCGAAGTTTTAAAAATGCATAAGGAAAGTACTGATGTAAAACAACTTTTTCAGGAGGATGGTAAATTGGCCGTAACTTCAAGGAATGCTGATTCAGAAGTTGTGTATTTGGCCATTTTCAATATTTCTGATGATGAAAGTCCAAAAGAGATTTCAGTTAACCTAAATCATATTGGAGTTGAAAAGGGTGCAAGAATTACTAACCTTTGGACAGGGGAGAATTATGGTATTGTTAATTCTGATTTTTTCACCAAAGAACTTAATAGACATGCATCATTGTTGGTGAAATTTTGGAAACAATAACCCACTTTCAAAATATTGTATTTGCTTAGTTGCATGAAGAAGTACAATGATATATTATTATGATTTAGGTTAAATCTTAATTGAATAAGGCTGTGGGCAAAAGTTTCCACAGCTTTTTTAGCTCTTTAGGAATTTTGTAATGGAAATGTTACGCGTTTACTGTTTGTTTTAACTGCTTTTTGGGAAAATATTTTTAAAATAATAACTATAATCATATTCTCTATTAGTTCTAAAGTGGGGAGTTTCTGAAACTTTAATGTCGGTTATGTTACCCTTTAAAATACGATTTTGATCTTGTTTCCACTGTAAAACATAGGATAGAACTGTTGATGTTGAAATATACTTTGAAAACTATTTATTTATGAAATTGTTAAAATTATCTGGCATTGCGATCCTTTTGACTTTTTGTTTAGGAATACGAGGAAAGGCATCTACCCCCGATTCAGCCTATATTTTCGCCTATTCAACATTAAAAAACGGAGGGCGAAACGGGCTGCACTTCGCCTGGAGCGTCGATAAAATACACTGGTTCGCTATCGGACCGGAATACAGCTTCTTGAAAAGTGATTATGGTACATGGGGGAGCCAAAAAAGAATGTTCGAGCCCTATCTTTTAAAAGGACACGAAGGAAAGTGGCATTGCGTGTGGAAGATAAATGATGAAGATGCTACCTTTTCTTATGCTTCATCAGAAGATTTGATTCACTGGAAACCGCAGGTTTATCCCCAGTTGAATTATCAGGGCAATTGCCTCATGCCATTAATTTCTTGCAATCAGGATAAAAAAAATTACATTGTTTCGTGGTGGAGCAACAAAAAAGGGAATGAGGGATACCATGAAGTAACTACTTCTGACTTTGTGCATTATTCCTTAGTAAAAAACGTGTCGAAGGAGGCTTTTCATAATGACAGATCCTCTGTAGTAATAAATAACATCCAAGTAAGGGGTACCATTCATAGAGTCCCGTGGATCTCTGTTGAAAAGCTTATTAATCATCAAAAGCTGGTAGCTTACAATCAGCAGTTGTATCATGAAACCACCGATCAGGATCCTCTGCGTTTTGTAGGACTGGAGAAGGTCCAAGCGTCCATTACAGTGAATCTTGATGATTATAAACCGATCAGTGATCAATTGATAGGCGTTTTTTTCGAAGACATCAACTACGCTGCCGATGGCGGTATTTATGCCGAGTTGGTACAAAACAGGGGATTTGAATATTCACCTGCCGATAAAATGGGGCAAGATCCCATTTGGAACAGTTTTTATGCCTGGAATTTAAGAGGCGATCATACTGTTTTTACTATTGATTCGGTAAATCCGATACATCCCAACAATTCGCATTATGCCCTCCTAAAGATTGAGAAGCAGGGTGCTCTTCTAACCAACGAAGGGTTCAACGGTATCGCCATTAAAGCTGGAGAGAAATATGACTTCTCAATGTTTGGACGGGTACCAAATGGTGAAAAAATGAAAGTTGTGGTGAGATTGGCCGATCCGGATGGTAAGGTTGCTGGACAAACAGCCATTAATGTTCGTTCTTCGCACTGGGAAAAAGTTTCGGCAGTTATTCACGCTGAAAAGAATGTCCCCAATGCGCGGCTTGAACTGATCCCTCAAAGTCCTGGGACCATTAATCTGGATATGGTTTCCCTTTTCCCTCAGAATACCTTTAATGGGCGCAAAAATGGTTTGAGAGCCGACCTGGCTCAACTTATTGCCGATATCAATCCGAAATTTGTGCGTTTCCCCGGTGGATGCGTGGCGCATGGTGACGGATTGGAAAACATCTATCGCTGGAAAAATTCCATCGGACCTCTGGAGGCTCGTAAGCCTCAACGTAATATTTGGAATTATCATCAATCAATGGGACTTGGTTTCTTCGAATTCTTTCAGTTTTGTGAAGATATCGGGGCCGAACCCATTCCTATTGTGGCGGCAGGTGTTCCCTGCCAGAATTCTTCATGTGGCGGTGCAGGACAGCAGGGAGGAATTCCTTTGAACGAAATGGATTCATACATTCAGGATATCCTGGATCTTATTGAATGGGCCAATGGCGACAAAAAAACTGAATGGGGACGAAAAAGGGCAGAGGCCGGTCATCCCAAACCCTTCAATCTGAAATATCTCGGTGTCGGAAACGAAGATCTTATTTCTCACGTTTTTGAAGAGCGATTCAGGTTAATTTACAAAGCTGTCAAAGAAAATTATCCCGACATTGTGGTTATTGGAACGGTCGGGCCCTTCTCCGAAGGTTCCGATTATGAAAGAGGATGGAAGTTTGCCAATGAACTTGATCTGCCCATGGTCGATGAGCATTATTATCAACCTCCAGGATGGTTCATTCATAACCAGGATTATTACGACAAATATGACCGCTCAGGACCGAAAGTCTATCTGGGAGAATATGCTGCTCATTTGCCGGGACGTCCTCGAAATATTGAAACCGCTCTTGCCGAAGCCCTTTATCTGACCGCCCTTGAACGAAATGGAGATGTCGTCCGTATGGCTTCTTATGCCCCACTATTGGCTAAAGATGGAAATACCCAATGGAACCCAGATCTGATCTATTTCAACAATACCGAAGTTAAACCAACAGTTGGGTATTTCGTTCAGAAACTTTTCGGGCAAAATGCAGGGGATCGCTATTTTTACAGTGACATGAAACTTTCTGATCATCGTGAGTCGGTACGGAAAAGAGTGGCTGTTTCAGTCATCCACGACAGTAATTCCAATGATTTGATGGTTAAAATGGTCAATCTACTCCCCGTCAAAATTGAAGTAAAGCTGAAAATTAATGGGTGGGACGATTTTTCATCAAAGGCTATATGCACGCTCCTGACTGGCCATCCCGATGACACCAAGGCACGCCCGGTGGAAAAGGAAATAGCTGTTAGTAACACCTTGGACCATGTCTTGCCCGCTTATTCGTTTACCGTGATTAGAATACCTGACATTAAAATGAAAAAGTAATTGTTCTTTTGAATTATGGTGAAATATGACACTTAGTTCCAGAATTGCTGGAATTTGATATGGTTAGCAATTGCCACTTTTAATAACTCCTTAATTAGGAGATTAGAATGATGTATAAATGTCTAACATCTAGTTGTTTAACATCTATCATTAAACCATGAGAAATAATCTGAAAATCATATTGATGGTATTTATGTCAGCCTATGTGATGATGGGCTGTAGCTGTGACAAAACACCCCAACCCGATGTCGAACCTTTTCCGCTTTCCTCCGTCCGTTTATTGGAGAGCCCCTTCAAACATGCTGAAGAGCTTAACGAACAATATGTGATGGCTCATGATCCGGATCGTCTTCTGGCTCCCTTTCTAATTGATGCCGGATTGGAACCCAAAGCGACGGGCTATGGAAACTGGGAAGGATCCGGACTAAATGGACATATTGGCGGGCATTACCTGACTTCATTGTCACTGATGGTTGCTTCCGCAGGAAATGAAGAGGCTAGGAAACGTTTGAACTACATGGTAAAGGAGCTGGCACGCTGCCAGAAAGCCAATGGAAACGGGTATATTGGTGGTATCCCCGGGGGACAGGCTATGTGGGCCGAAATTGCCAATGGAAAAATTGATGCCGGAAATTTCTCCCTTAACGGGAAATGGGTGCCCTTGTACAATATTCATAAATTGTATGCAGGTTTGCGTGACGCTTGGCTCTTGGCCCGCAATGAAAAGGCCAAGGAATTGTTAATCAAACTCACCGACTGGTGCATCAATCTAACTTCAGGACTTTCCGATGACCAGATTCAGGAAATGCTCGTGTCCGAGCATGGAGGACTGAATGAGGTGTTTGCCGATGTATATGAAATTACCGGAAATGAAAAATATCTTGAACTGGCACGCAGGTTTTCCCATCAAGCCATTCTGAAACCTCTGATTCAGCATAAAGATCAACTTAACGGATTGCATGCCAATACCCAAATCCCTAAAGTTATTGGGTTTATGCGTATAGGGGTGTTGGATCGAGATACCGCTTGGATCGAGGCGGCTGACTTTTTCTGGAACACCGTAGTGAACAACAGGTCCGTTTCTATCGGAGGGAATTCTACGCATGAACACTTCCATGCTGCGGAGGACTTCTCTTCGATGATTGAATCCAGACAGGGACCGGAAACATGTAATACTTACAACATGTTAAAACTCTCCAAACAATTGTTCCTCTATAAAAACGATCTTAAATATCTGGATTTTTACGAACAGGCCCTGTACAACCATATCCTTTCATCTCAAAACCCTAAAAACGGGGGACTCGTCTATTTCACCTCCATGCGACCTCGACACTACCGCGTTTATTCTCAACCCGAACAAACTTTCTGGTGTTGCGTGGGGTCTGGAATCGAAAACCATGAAAAATATGGTGAGTTAATTTATGCTCATGATGAACAAAATGTTTTTGTCAACCTGTTTATTCCTTCCCAGTTATTCTGGAAAGAAAAGGGGCTTCAATTAATTCTGGAAAACAATTTCCCGGATATTGAACAGGTATCCATTCGTGTGGAACCAAAGAACGAAGGGGAGTTTGTTGTGGGGATCCGATGCCCCGCTTGGTCTAAAAAGGGTGAGATGAGCGTCGCGGTGAATGGAAATAGCATTAAGGGGAAAGCTGTACCGGGACATTATTTCCCCATTCGGCGTAAATGGAAAAAGGGAGATAGGATTGAAATACGATTACCGATGCATACGTATGGAAAATTTCTGCCCGATGGAAATCAATATTTATCCCTAATGCATGGTCCTTTTGTGCTAGCGGCAGCCACCGATACCACCGATTTGGACGGACTGATTGCAGACGATAGCCGTATGGGACATGTCGCCCATGGACCTCTATATTCGCTCGACGAAGCTCCTATGTTGCAAATTGATGGAAACGGTTGGGAAAAATTAGTGAGGCCTTTGAAAAATCAAGTGATGTCCTTTAAGGCAAACGATCTCATTGTTCCGGATAAATACGATGATTTGGTATTAAAACCATTTTTTATGGTTCACGATGCACGCTATATCGTTTACTGGAGAGTCGGTACGAAAGAAGAGATCGACGACATACGTATTGCCATTGAAAAAAGAGAAAATGAATTATTGCTCCTTGAAAAACGAACAATTGATGAGGTGGCACCTGGCGAACAACAGCCGGAAACGGAGCATAACTTCAAGGGGGAAAAAACGGAGAGCGGTGTATTTCAAAATAGACATTGGAGACATGCATCACAATGGTTTTCCTATGATTTGAATGATGCTGACCGTGAGGCTCAATCTCTGAGAGTTACTTATTGGGGGAAGGATACCGGACGGAATTTCGATATCCTGATTAATGGGGAAAAAATCGCCTCAGTGGTGCTGGACGGTTCACTCGGAGATGGCTTTGTCGATGTCGATTACACCATCCCTGATGCCTTGACTGATAAGAATTCCAATGGAATTATCACTGTTAGATTTCAGGCAGACGAGGGCTCTGTTGCGGGCGGAATTTATTATGTCAGACTAATGCGTTAATGCTCTTCTTGCTGTAGCATTTATCGTT
The DNA here is from genome assembly GCF_052400625.1 of Thermophagus sp. OGC60D27. NCBI lineage: Bacteria > Pseudomonadati > Bacteroidota > Bacteroidia > Marinilabiliales > Marinilabiliaceae > Thermophagus > Thermophagus sp. OGC60D27. The sequence continues at coordinate 10,061 of NZ_JBQTGH010000008.1, read as the reverse complement.
TAGCCTAATCTGTTGATACAAGCTATTCACATATTTAGAGAATGGCTGATGCAATCATTGATCTGATTTTGGGTCGCCGGAAAGGCGCCGATCGATTCGTTTAATCGGTCGGAGCCTTTCTCTCTTATATCCTTATCCCGCTGAAATTCATTTTTCCATCTCACTTTTGGACCCTGATCCATCCTGGGTGGTAACATTTATTTACCAGTAAATGTGGCATCTTTGGGCATTAAGAGGAGTTCTTATGCCGCTTTTACGATTGACAGAAAATAATGCTCTGTCGGATCCTGTTTTGGATTAATGACGAATACTTGCTCCCGGAATGAATAAAATTGTAACCGGATATCCCTCTTTGCTTTTAATTTTGAAAAGTAATTTTTACTTTTATAATGAATTGAGAAAGGGGAAAGTGTACTGAATTATTCAAATTGATACCATATAATCCTTTTGGTTTAAATTGTGAATGATCCCTTTAGACGTTTTATATAAAGCGCTTTATTTATACAAATTAATACTATGAGACGAATTTTTATTTTTCTGGGATTACTTGCGATTCTTTTCTCTGTTGAGAGCTGCCGGACTGCTAAAATGACGGATGATCCCGTTTTCCTCTTTTCCTACTTTAAAGGAAACGGGGAAGATGGGCTGCACCTCGCCTACAGCACCGACGGACTGAATTGGTTCCCTCTGAATGACGACAAACCGGTTTTGGAACCCCGGGTGGGAAAAGATTCCCTGATGCGTGATCCTTGTATCATACAGGGTAAGGATGGTCTGTTTCACATGGTTTGGACCACCGGATGGACCGACCGGTATATCGGTTATGCCTCTTCTCCCAATTTGATTTCATGGTCTCAACAAAAAATTATTCCTGTTATGGATCAGGAACCAACAGCTCGTAATTGTTGGGCCCCTGAAATTTTTTATGACTCAATAAATGATCAATACCTCATATTTTGGGCCACAACCATTCCTGGTCGGCATTCCCAAATTAATCATGAGGATAAGGAAAGTGGATATAACCATCGTATGTATTATGTGACGACAAAGGACTTTAATACCTTCTCCAAAACCAGGATCTTTTTTAATCCCGATTTCAGCGTGATTGACTGTACCATCCTGAAACATAACGCCAAATTTTATATGTTCCTAAAAAATGAAAACCCAAATCCTCCCGAAAAAAATATTCGTTTTTCCGTCGCAGATACTCCCGATGGACCTTTCCCGACAAAAGTGTCCGAACCAATTACCGGAGACTATTGGGCTGAAGGACCTACAACCCTGATCAAAGGTGATTCGGTCTATCTCTTTTTTGATAAGTATAGAGAACATAAATATGGGGCCGTCAGATCTAAAAATATGATTGACTGGGAGGATATTTCCGATCAGGTCTCTTTCCCAAAAGGAACACGTCATGGAACCGCTTTAAAAGTTGACAAATCTGTTTTGGATAATTTAATGAGTAAATTTAAAAATTAAGAATATGAAGGAAGTAAGATTTTTAATTCTGGCATTCCTGATATCAACCACCTTTTTTTCTTGTTGTCGGGAATCATCAGAGCTCAAACTTAAGAGCCCGAATGGAAAAATAGAAGTTAAAAGCTGGATTAATCAAGAAGATGGGGTACTAAAATACAGTATCTCATTTCAAGGACAACAAGTCCTGAACGCTTCTTCCCTGGGGGTATCGAGAGACGATGCTGACTTCACAGCGGGGCTAAAGGTTTCTGAATTCAGTGAGTCCAAGAGGATTACCGATGATTATCTCTTGAAACATGGGAAACAAGCCCAAATTCATTATGAAGCCAATGAGGCGGTGGTGCATACACTAAATAGGGAGGGACAAAAAATGGAGGTCATTTTCAGGGTATCCGACGATGGCGTAGCCTTTAGATATTTTTTCCCCGACCATTCCGATAATATTGTTATAATTGATTCAGAAAATACCTCCTTTAACTTGCCGGAAGGTACAAAAGGATGGCTTCAGCCAATGTCGAAGGCTAAAACAGGGTTCGCAGAAACCAATCCGTCGTATGAGGAGCATTATTTACAGGAGGTGGCTGCGGATACAAAGTCTCCCATTGGATTTGGTTGGGTTTATCCGGCATTATTCAAGACCGGAAATGTATGGATGTTGATTTCTGAAACTGCTCTCGATCGTCACTACTGTGGTACCCATCTGGATAATAATGGTTATGAATATCGGGTGGTTTTCCCTCAGCCACAAGAAATTATTCCAGGAGGAGAATTGAAGCCCAATAATACCTTGCCTTGGTATTCTCCTTGGAGAATTATCGCTGTGGGCGATTTGAAAAACATCGTGGAGTCAAACCTGGGTACCGACCTGGCTAACCCTGCCATCGATGCCGATTTCTCGTTTGTTGAACCGGGAATGGCAGCATGGAGCTGGGTGATTTTAAAAGATGAATCGGTCAATTTTGAGACCCAAAAAAGGTTTATTGATTTTGCCGCGGAGATGAAATGGCCCTATTGCCTCGTCGATGGTCTCTGGGATCAGCAAATCGGACGGGAAAGGATAGCCAAACTGTCCGAATATGCACTAAGAAAAGGAGTAGGACTGCTGCTTTGGTACAACTCTGCAGGCAGTTGGAACTCTGCTTACCAAACCCCAAAAAATATAATGTTGACTCATGAAAGCAGAGTCAAAGAATTTGAATGGATGAAGAAAATCGGTATCAAAGGAGTTAAAGTAGACTTCTTTGGGGGGGATGGACAATCTATGATCGCATATTATCACGACATCCTGAAGGATGCAGCTGAATACGGTATCTTAATTAATTTTCATGGGGCCACTCTTCCTAGGGGGTGGCACCGAACTTATCCCAACTTAATGACCATGGAAGCCATTAAGGGCTATGAATTTATCACTTTTGGTCAGAAAACGGCGGATGTCGCACCTTCACATATGGCCATGGTGCCCTTTGTTCGGAACGTATTTGATCCTATGGATATCACACCGGTAAATCTTTCAGGGGTGCCCAATATACAGCGTCGCACAACCAATGGTTTTGAATTGGCTACCGCCATAATTTTTACCTCAGGAATTCAGCATATTGCAGAAACGTACTTGGGAATGAAATCTGTGCCGGACTATGTGAAAAACTTCCTGACCCACCTCCCTAATGGCAGTTGGGACGAGACCTGCTTCATTGATGGAGAGCCAGGTAAATTGGCTGTGATTGCACGGCGAAAGGGAAACATCTGGTATGTGGGAGCAATTAATGGTCAGAATATGGGAAAAAATCTTTCGCTCCGGCTACCCTTTATTGAAGGAAATAAAAATGCACTTCTAATAACCGATGGGAACGATGGAATATTGTCTTTTGAGGAGAAAGAAGTGGCGATCCATGAAAATGAGAAATTGAATATTTCTCTGAAACCCAATGGTGGTTTTGTGCTCGTGGTGAAGGAATAACTTAAAATGCAATATTCATCCCAACTAATTATAAATCTTATTTAATTGAAGAGCCGTGAGTCCTCAATTTCACGGCTCTTTTTAGGTATAAAGCTTATTGGTATGGTCTATTGGAACTCGAATAACTCTGTTTTATGCATAGCCTTTTATTATCAACCCGGTTCCTTGCAGCAAGGACCAATGCTTCCTTCAGAAACATACCCATTTTATCCCGCTGATTTTTTGATCAATTGCAAACAACTGTGAAATAACTTATTTCTTGAAATACCAAAAACCTAAAAGTTTTTTGCCCGCTTTTTGTTTCAAAACCCATCGTTTGTTTATGGTTTCATTGACCAGATGCTGTTCTACGACTTGCTATCCATTTATCTTATTAATTTCCGATCTTACTCTTAAACTTCTTTCAAATACTTGAGAATGATGGATGTCGGGCCATCATATCCTTGACACAAATATTAATGCGAGACCTTGAATATCTTTTTTCCCATATCCGCTCATCTATTGAGATGCCCGATTCTTTTTCTTTCAATAACAGACTGAAGTTAATGCATATTTTTTTATCAGTTTTGAGTGGTTGTGATCTTCCATCACTACCAATAGAATCGGATGTTTTCTCACCCGACCAAACCCAATTGCAGAATGGGTTAGACAAATATTGTTTGATAAAACAATGCCTCCCTTAGCCTCATTCTTTTTTTGGATCGGGAAAAATATTTTACCTTTATTCAGCCTTTGGATTTGCCCATTCAGCGTCATCAATGCAGATGCTCAGGATAATGGATCCTTTCATCGGCCGATGTGCAGAAGAAACAGATTGGAGCCTTTGACCCTCTCGAATGGTTGACAATCCTGATTTTTTACCGGAAAACTCAGATTATTAATACCCATAATCTTACAATCTAATATCTAATAATCTAATATCTTATATCTATCAATCTAATATCTAATATCTAACAATCTAAAATTTTATACCTCAAATGTTTACCATTTTTCGAAACAAAGGAATTATGTACAAAGTCTTTTATGTTTTTGCAATCGTCTTGATTTGCGGGTGTAATGGCCCCTCCGAGAAGATTCCGGTACACGCATGGATGGGTGGACCCGGTAAGGCTACCGATCAGGAAATTTTAGACCAGTTTACCAACCTTAAATCTAAAGGAATTGATGCCTTGATGTATAATGGCGGACACAATCCGGCGACCTATGAACGTGTGGGAAAAATCGCCCATCAAGCCGGACTGAAGTTCCATGCATGGATTCCGGCAATGATTCAAGGCTATTCCGAAAAGATGGATTCCTCTTGGTATGCCGTTAATGGTGAAGGTCATTCGGCTCTGACCGACCCGGCATATGTTCCCTATTACACTTTCTTATGCCCAAACAGAGAAGGAGTCTATCATTTTTTGGAACAATTATATGTGAGTGTAGCTCGAGTTAAAGATATCGATGGCATTCATCTCGATTATATTCGTTTCCCCGATGTGATCCTTGCCAGAGGACTTTGGGATAAATACGGACTGGTCATGGATCGGGAATATCCCGAATTCGACTATTGCTACTGCGATTCGTGTGTGGCCGACTTTAAAGAAAAGACCGGCATCAATATCCTCGAGGTGGATGATCCCTCTGAGGTCAAGGAATGGAAGCAGTTTAGATACGATTTGATTACATCCATCGTAAATCGGTTGGCAGAGGCCGTGCATAACGAGGGTAAAGAAATTTCGGCAGCGGTATTCCCCGGACCCGCTTCTGTCGCCAAAAAAATTGTACGACAGGAATGGGATAAGTGGAACCTGGATGCATTCTACCCCATGAACTATAACGATTTTTATCTGGAAGAGCCCCGGTGGGTCGGAAATGTAACCCTCGAAGGGGTGGAAGCTCTCAATGGAAAAGGCCGACTTTACAGTGGCTTGTTCATTTGCCCCAACCCTCATGAAAAACAGAATGAACAGGATCCGGAAAACCATGGATTAACCCCCGAACAGTTAGAAGTAGCTATTAAAGTTTCCATGGAAAACGGCGCTTCCGGAATTTGTCTTTTCACTCCCGGTCGTATGACCGAAAAACATTGGGAAGTGTTTTCACGCGTAATATCCAATTATCACATTGCCGATGAGTAAATAACAATCGATAAATTGAGATTTAAAGTCCCTGTAGATTCTTTGGCGTAAATGCCGGGAAGATCTTCAGGGACTCTTTTTTGCTATATTTCTCAAGTACCAAATCTATATTTCAATTCCGAGGATAATAATCAATGCTATGCAATAAAACAAATGAATCCATTTACGTAGGTCCTTATTATTACCCTCTTTGTCCCCACCTTTTTTCGGTTCGGGATCCCATTCCCGAAAATATAAACAGCAATAAATGGCCAATCTAATAAAAATGAAAAACCATAAAACGTTGTCGAATGATATAAGTATTCCATCGCATTTCTGATAATCCATCGCCACCGCCAACAGAATGAATATCAATGCAATTATTCATGCACCTTTTAATAAACTTTTCCCTGGCAAGGTTTGCAATGACAAATACGTTAAATAAGTCCATAAAAGGGGCGTTGCTGTCAATATTAATGTCATGCCCACCGTGATGATATTACTCCACGGAAACTACAGTATAAGATTCGAAGCCCAATAGGCCAAAAACCAATTGCAAAGGTGTAGATGAGCTATTTTTCATATTATTGTATATTGTTGATAATTAATAGTTGGATGAAGATTCACTTTGTTCCAAATTTAAACTTTTTTGCGTTTTAAACCGTGAAGAAACGGGATCGGGCTGTCGACTGTGTTTTTTTTTATTGATTGCCTGAAATCAAATTTCAGCGAGACTTACGCCTTGGGATTAGTATTGATATGTCAAAATATAGTTGGTGGGAAAAATGATTTCAAATGAGAATTTGGGTTTCTGGTTTGATGATTTTAATAGATTTGGGTGTTTTGTCTTTTTCTTCAAATTGAAAGGATTGAGGAATCTTAAAGTGATGTTTTTTTATGAAGATTTGATTTTTTGGTTAAAATCTGAGATTTTAATATTTTTATCTGTTAAAAAAATGATTTGTTTTAGGAGCAAGGCAGGTTGGGTGATAGTGTTACGTGTTTATTAGGAGGTGAAATTTAGGATGAGAGCGTAAGATTGGATATTTGGAATGGTGATTTGATGAATTTATAAATATAATAATTCAGGTGTATTAAGCTTTAGAGACATAAAAAATGGATAAATTGTCAAAAGAGCAGAGAAGAAGGAATATGCAGGCTGTAAAAAACAAAGGATCTAAAATTGAGGTAATGCTAGCTAAGGAACTTTGGAAAAGAGGGCTTAGATACAGGAAAAATGATAAAACGGTTTTCGGAAAACCCGATTTTACATTTAGAAAATATAAAATTGCTGTTTTTGTGGATGGTGAGTTCTGGCATGGAAAAGATTGGGACACAAGAAAGTACGATCATAAAAGCAATCAAGAATTTTGGTTGAAAAAAATTGAAAGAAACATTGAACGAGATAAGGAAGTTAATACCTATTTAATGAATGAAGGCTGGCAAGTTCTTCGATTTTGGGGCAAAGAAATTAAATCCGAATTAGTAAATTGCGTTCAAAAAATTGAGGACAAAATTAATGAAGCAAAAGGGAAAAATAGCACTTGAAGAAATTTGTGGTCAGACATTTAGAACTAGGTTGGTTGAGGCCTCGGAATATGGGAAGGCTGCATTCACACACTATTTGCATAATTATGAAGATCGGGCCTCACGTTATTATAAGAAAGAAGCGATTGATCATGTAAAAAAGGCGTTGGAATATAAATTCCCAGATGAAAAAATAACAAATATTGTTGCTGAAGAAGCATTGCAGTATATTCTTTTTGACTTTAAAAAGAATATACCTTTTCCCGAACCTGAAAGTCCCACATTTACTTTTATTGACCTTTTTGCTGGAATTGGAGGTTTTAGAATTGCTATGCAAAAACTTGGAGGTAAGTGTGTGTTTTCAAGTGAATGGGACAAGCAAGCAAAGAAGACCTATGAAGTAAACTTTGGTGAAGTTCCTTTTGGTGATATTACCAAAGAAGAAACCAAAAAATTTATTCCTGATGGATTTGATGTATTGTGTGCAGGTTTTCCTTGTCAGGCATTTTCCATCGCAGGAAAAAGAGGAGGGTTTGAAGATACAAGGGGTACGCTTTTTTTTGATGTTGCAGAAATAATTAAAAGAAAACGACCAAAAGCTCTTTTTCTTGAAAATGTTAAAGGATTAGTTAATCATGACAGAGGCAAAACTCTTGCAACGATATTAAATGTGTTGAGAAATGATTTAAATTATTATGTTCCTGAACCCGAGATAATAAATGCGAGAGATTTTGGGGTCCCTCAAAACAGGGAAAGAATTTATATTGTTGGGTTTAGAAAAGATTTGAAAATAAACCATTTTGAATATCCTAAGCCTTTTAATATAAAGGTTTCTTTTGAAGACATAAAAGAAAAAGAACCGGTTTCCGTTAAATATTACCTTTCTGATGTTTATTTAAATACTCTTAAGGAACATAAGAAACGACACGAGAGCAAAGGAAACGGATTTGGGTTTGAAATAATTCCGGACCAAGGAATCGCCAATGCAGTTGTATGTGGGGGAATGGGAAGGGAAAGGAACTTAGTCTATGATGATAGAATAACAGATTTTACTCCTGTTACAAAAATAAAAGGACAAGTAAACAGACAGGGAATAAGAAGAATGACGCCTCGGGAATGGGCTAGGTTGCAAGGTTTTCCGGATAGTTTTATTATTCCTGTGGCTGATGCTTCAGCCTATAAACAATTTGGTAATTCAGTTGCAGTACCTGCCATACAGGCAACTGCAGAGAAAGTTATTAGGGAAATTCTAAATTATGATAAAAGGAAATAAAGGGGAATGGAGTGAGATTTACACTCTTTTGAAAATTATATCTGATAAACAGTTATATGCAGGTGACAGTTATTTGAATAAGATTGAAAACCTTATTTTCCCAATAGTAAGAATTCTTCGAGAAAAAAATTCAAACGGACTTTTGGAGTTTACTTATGCTGATGATTGTGATTTGGTTATTGTTAATGATAGCAGTGGAGAAGAATTTAGAATTCAAATTTGTGATTTTCGGGATATGGCATCCTTATTGCTTTCAAAATTAAAGGAAAAAACTTCTAGTTCTTTTTCGGTTCCGGAAATAGAGAATTTTATTACATCTTTTAGCTGTTCTTCTTTAAAAGCTAAATCTTCTGTTAAATCTGATATTAGAATTGTTATTCATGATCTTAGGACAGGAACGACTCCTGAATTAGGATTCAGCATTAAATCTCAATTAGGAGGTGCTTCGACTCTTCTTAATCCTGGCAAAACAACAAATTTTATTTATAAAATTGAAAATACGGAATTGACAGAGAGTCAAATAAAGGAAATCAATAGCATCGATTCAAAGAGAAAAATCAAAGAAAGAATTAAAAAAATTGAGGGTTATTCAGGTGAGTTGCGGTTTTTTAAAACAGAAAATAGTGTTTTCGGAGGAAATTTGACTCTTATTGACAGTTCTTTGCCAAGGATCATGGCAGAAATTGTTTATCTTTTTTTTGCATCAGATTATTCTAAAACTGTTGATTTGGTTAAAGAACTATCTCGGATTAATCCAATTGAATATAGTGATGAATCTAATCATCCTTTTTATTCCTATAAAATAAAGCGGTTATTGACTGAAGTTGCGCTTGGGATGGTGCCTTCCAAAGTTTGGACAGGAGAACTTGATGCTACAGGTGGTTACTTGGTAGTTAAAGATGATGGTGAAATTTTATGTTATCATATTTACAATCGGAATGAATTTGAAGAATATTTATTCAATAATACTAAATTAGATACTGCAAGTAGCACAAGGTACGATTTTGGGACTGTTTATAAAGAAGGTAATCAAGAGTATTTTAAGTTGAATTTGCAAATTAGATTTATTAAGTAATATTTTATAAAAGAGGTATGGGGATACGAAAGAAAGAGCCATCTTTTTATGACAAGCTTTCCATAAAACGAGCTTATTTAAATTATAAATTGGTTGGTTTTTAGCTGTTTTTTTGTTCTATACTTAGCATTTTTATCTCTTCTACAACACACGGTTTAAAGATATTTTCAAGAGCAATTTGAAATATTTTCTAGGCGCTTTACAGCAAACCCATACATAATTATTAACGTATAACCTCAAGCAGATTGAGTTTTAAGTGGAGCAATCTCATTGCATATGGAAGCAGCATCTTTGTATGTTGAAGCAATAGCAATGTAAGTCGAAGCAAAGGCTTTGCATGTTGAAGCAATGATAATGTAAGTCGAAGCAAAGGCTTTGCATGTTGAAGCAATGGTAATGTAAGTCGAAGCAATGACTTTGCATGTTGAAACAATAGCAATGTAAGTCGAAGCAAAGGCTTTGCATGTTGAAGCAATAGCAATGTAAGTCGAAGCAATGACTTTGCATGTTGAAGCCATGTCCTGGCAAATGGAAGCAACTTTGGTAAACCGGAGCAATGCTCGTAGTTAAAGAGAGTGTAAAATAAACTCTGTCCATAAACTAATAAATCTTAATATTGCAGTTTATGACAGACAAGAAAAAAGAGAC